>VENG01000024.1 GCA_009711705.1 Bacillota bacterium | reverse complement strand
GGATGGACAGACCGCTGGTGTACCAGTTGTTCCGCCAGGAGCACAGCTGGGTATCCATGTCTGGATGGGATAAGCGCTGAAGGCATCTAAGCGCGAAGCCCACCTCAAGATAAGGTTTCCCATCCGGCTAACGGAGTAAGACCCCTGGTAGACCACCAGGTTGATAGGCCGGGAGTGTAAGCGCAGCAATGCGTTCAGCGGACCGGTACTAATAGGTCGAGGGCTTGACCCGAAAATGCTATTGCTATGCCATTTCTTGCTGTGTAGTTTTGAGAGAGCTTAAAGGTGTAAGTCATAGAGGTAAGGGGCACCTAACGCCTAACTCCTATCGTCTAACGCCTAAACAAATTTCTGGTGACCATAACGGTAAGGATACACCCGTTCCCATGCCGAACACGGCAGTTAAGCTTACCAGTGCCGATGGTACTTGGGGCTTCGCCCCCGGGAGAGTAGGTCGTCGCCAGAGTTATTTTAAAAGCCCTTCGGATCACATCCGGAGGGCTTTGTTTTCAATAAGTTAACGATTGGTGCCAGGCACTAATCGTTAACTTATTTGTTTATGCGAAACGGTTTAGTAAAACAACGCGTCTATGGTAAATAAGAAACAGGTTCATCGCCGTACCTCTAACCTCCAACTTCCTACTTCCAACCTCCAGCTAGGAGTAGGTCGTCGCCAGAGCATTATTTAAAGCCCTTCGGATTTTATCCGGAGGGCTTTGTTTATCGGATAAGTAAATAACTCAACAAAAGTGCCTGGCACCAAGTGTTGAGTTATTGTATATACGTGATTTGCAAATTTTAGGGCAAAGGATTAAATCTTTATTCCTACCCGTACTAGTTTAGGTCGTAAAACCCTCATCATCTCTTTGGGATCTAAGCCAAATAAATAACCCCGCTTGCCACCGTTTACATAGGCCGTGGGTAGCTCAAGGATTGTCTCTTCCATGTACACCGGCATTCTTTTACGGGTGCCAAACGGCGAGGTTCCGCCAACCATGTAGCCGGTGTGCTTAGTCGCTGTTTCCGGCATGCAAGGTGAAACAGTTTTTACCCCGATGGTTCTAGCTAAATTTTTAGTGGAAACCTCCAGGTCACCGTGCATTAAAATAATAAGAGGCTTTTTGTCTTCGTCCTCCATTACTAAAGTTTTAATAAAATAATGTTCATCAATACCTATTTCCCGTGACGCAACTCTAGTTCCACCTTTTTCTTCATACTTATAATTGTTCACAGTAAAGTCTACATTCTCATCGCGCAACATGCGTACGGCAGGTGTAACCGGTGCTTTATTCTTCGCCATATCAGAAACACGCCTCCAATGGTTCTTTTTGCAGCTTTTCCTCAACGTTATTTAACCTACTATTTTATCCCAAAAGCATAAAGACCGAAATGTTATTCAAAAGAAGGAAAATGGGTAGTTTTTGTTAAGTTAGAAACATGCAAAAAAAAGCCTCGGTTTTAGTCAACCGGGCTTTTTTTGATCATACGAAAATTGATGCTTGATAAGTAAGGTCTTCAAAAGCCTTTAGATGAACGTCGGTTATGGTCTTACCAAATCGTACCATAAGCATGTTAGCTGAATGTTCCAGAATTTCGGGGTCATCCGTATGCCGCCTTTTAAAACCGACACTGCCAAAAAGCTTCTTAAGCATCCGTTGATATTGCCAAACGCTTAGCCCACTGCCTTCAAGGTCCCAATGCCAGTAAAACTCGGTAGTAATAACTATATACTCTTCCAGTTCCGGGTTTTTAAAAGCTTTATGCAACAGTTTTGATGCAATCCCCATGCATTTCCAATCCCTGCTGATTTCGATAGCACCCAGCTCCAGCAAGCGCGGGTGCTTGCTCCACCTGCCAAATTCGCTGGGATGTTGAAATAATACATAACCGATTATTTCGTTTGCATGCTTTGCCACATAAACAATACCTTCCGGCAGGTCGGACACCTGGAGTAATGCTTCTTTTTGCCTGGATGCCCTTCGGAAATTGTTCAGGTTCTTATTCATATCAAGGGGCTCAATAGATTCCCTGATTAACGGTCCAAGGAATTCAACTTGGCCCTTTGGTGTAGCAAGTATTGCCATAGTCACCACCAAATCTATAGAGAGATCAACTACTTATAACAATGTATTACTGAATGTATTCTGATCAAGCTTCTTAAATCCTTCCAGTTAACTTAAGTTTTTTACTTTCCTCATTATAACATATTCCTTGCTTTTGGGAACGGCCATTATGTATTAAAAAAAGGGACACGGTGCATCCATGTTGTGTTTACTGTATCTGGCTGGTAAAATTTAATTAATTGTTAAGCCTGTGGGGTGTAACTATGTCTAATGTTTTGCTTGTGGATGACGAAAAACTCCTGGTTAAGGGATTAAAAAGAAGTTTGGAACAAGAGGGTTATAATGTATATGTGGCCTATAACGGTCAGCAATGTACGGACGTGTTGGAGAGGGAGCAGGTTGATTTAATTTTGTTGGATTTAATGCTGCCCGGTATTGACGGGCTGGAACTCTGTCGTCTTATTCGCAAGAGCAGTGAAATTCCTATCATAATGCTAACAGCAAAGGGCGAAGATGTCGATAAAATTGTGGGGCTGGAACTGGGAGCCGATGATTATGTGACCAAACCCTTTAATACCAGGGAATTAATAGCTCGTATAAAGGCTGTTTTACGTCGTTTTAGTAGCACTCCCGAAGATGAGCAGGCCAAGGTTATTCGTGCGGGCAATCTTTATATTGACGGATTGCGCCGTAAAGTACGCAGAGGGGAACAAAAGGTAGAATTAACTGCCCGGGAATTTGACCTTCTATATCTTTTGGCGGCCAGCCCGGGGAGGGTTTATACCCGGGAGAACCTGTTGGAATCAGTATGGGGCTCTCCATATTATGCTGACTTGAGAACTGTTGATGTGCACATTCGAAGGTTAAGGGAAAAATTAGAGGATGATCCTAAACAGCCGCAATTTGTTTTGACTAAGTGGGGCGTAGGATATTTTTTCCAGGAGGATGTATAAGTGTTTCCAAGTATCAAATGGCGTCTGGCCGGTACATACATGACAATTATCCTGGGAACTCTGCTGCTTTTCAGCTACCTTGTGTTTAATTCTCTTGAAAATTACTATCTTGAGGAGCGGGGAAAAACTTATCTTGCTCACGCTAACATAATTGCCGGCAGTGGGCAGGAATTGTTATTGTCCGGTGACCGAAATTCTTTTTACTGGGCCAGGAACTATGGCGATACAATCGATGCCAGGGTTTTAATGCTGGATAAAACGGGCAAAGTGCTCATGGACTCTTTCGGAGAACCGTGGCTGGAAGGAAGAACATTAGAACACCGGGAAGTTAAGTCAGCATTGGGCGGCAAGAGTTTAACCGGTATACATAATATTCAAAACGGCAAAAGAGTGCTTTATGTGGCCGTACCGGTACTTCATGATAAGAAGGTTTATGGGGCTGTAATGCTGGTTACAGGGCTGGGAGATTTATTTGAAACACTGGCAAGAGTGGAAAGCCAGCTAATTTCTTTAACTCTGGCCAGCGGGGCTGCAGCGGCTCTGCTAAGTTGGTTCTTGGCCGGGCTTTTAACAGGTCCTGTCAAGGAATTAACTGCCGGGGTGGAAAAAATGACCCGGGGTAAATTGGGAGTGCGCGTGCCCGTACGTAGTAATGATGAAATGGGACGCCTGGCAAAGGCTTTTAACATCATGAGTGACAAACTGGGGAAAGTGGAGCAGACGCGGCGCGAATTTATCACCAATGCCTCGCATGAATTCAAGTCGCCGCTGGGATCTATGAAAGCGCTTGCCCAGTCTTTGTTAGAAAGTGACGAAACTGACCCTACAGTATACCGTGAATTCTTAGCCGATATAGATGCGGAAATTGACAGGCTAGCACGGCTGGCGGATGAACTACTCTACCTTGTGAGGCTGGAAGAAGAGGGGATAAAACTGAAACGCCAGGCACAGCCTGTATCCCCGTTAGTGGAACGGGTACTGGGCCTGCTACGTTCACAGGCCGGCGCGAGAAAGTTGAAAATGGATGTACAGCAAGGGTTGTACTGGCCGCTTGATGCGGACTTAACGTTACGTATACTTTTCAACTTGGTGCATAACGCTATTAAGTATACGTCGCCTGAAACCGGAAGCATAAAGGTTACGGCAAGGGCAGACGGAAAAGAGATGGTGCTTCGGGTACAAGATAACGGGGAAGGCATCCCACCGGAAGAAGTTCCTTACCTGTTTGACCGCTTTTATCGCGTGGACAAAGCAAGGTCGAGGGAAACAGGGGGCGCAGGTCTGGGCCTTTCCATAGTTAAACAGGCGGCCCAACTACAGGACGGCAGAATCGAAGTGGTAAACAGAAACGGGAATACCGTGTTCGAGGTCAAAATTCCTGATCTGTAATACTTTTGTCATATTTAGACCGAAGATTTGTAACAGTTATTCATTTACCTGTAAGATTTATGACCTATAATTAATACCACAGTACATAAAAAACATTGTTCTTATTATTATTGAGGGGGTTATAAATGTGAAGGGAAAAATTGGCTTGTTTCTGGTTGTTTTGGCTGTAGCCATTTTGGCGGTGGGATGTGGAGATAATGAGGCCTCTAAGGCCGGGGAAAATGAGAATAAGCCTGATATCAGTGATGAGCCCAGGGAGGAACCTGTAACGGTAACTTTGTATTTCTCTGATGCTGAGGCTTTGCACCTGGTCTCGGAGAAGCGGGAGGTAACCAAGGGGGGCGAAACACTGGAAGAAGTAATTATGAAGGAGTTAATTAAAGGACCCCAAGAGCAGGGACACAACAAGACTGTTCCGAAAGAAGCCAAACTGCTCTCGGTCTCGGTAGTTGATAATATTGCCTACGTTAATTTTTCTAAAGAATTTTCCACGAAACACTGGGGAGGGTCTACCGGAGAAACCCATACCTTAATGTCAGTGACCAATTCACTTTGTGAGCTGGAAGGTATAGAAAAGGTGCAATTTTTGTTAGAGGGAGATAAAATGGCTACCCTGGCCGGGCACTGGGATACTTCACAGCCCCTGGAGCCGCAGGATATCTAAAATTCTTAAAGGGGAATGACTCCTTTTTAGTTTTTTCAAAAAGGTGCCAGTCCCCTTTTTGCTTTATTAAGTTGGGGGCCTGACCCCATCAAATTGCATGGGTGCTGGATTCCCAATCAGTTCAACGTGTGGAACAGACAAAACCTCTTCCATAATTGATTCTGACACTTGTATTTCCGCCAGGTGCAGCGTGTTTCTTACCCGGACTACCCTTGCTTGCCCGGGGTTAACAAGGCCTATACTTTTTAAAGCAGTATTCACGACTTCCCTGTCGTTATCCATGGTAATGGGTATCATGGCCCGCTGTGTAAAAGTGGAAGTAATATTGTTTTTATAGGTAGCCGGGAAATTAATTTTATCCACCAGCCTGCGTGTAGTAAAGTCGGCAAGGCCAATACCGTTAGCATTGCCGTCAGTTTCAGGGCTTAGATCCAAAACGGCAATACGCTTTATCCGAGGGCTTTCAGGTTCAGGCAGCCCCTGTATACGCAGCCTTCCTATTATATTTGTATCCATCCCTGTGCCGCTAAAATTCTTTCCCATTTGATCAATTATTAACAGGTCAATATCTGTTAAGGGAAGTGAAGGCATTGTTCTACGAGCTTCTTCCAGTAAAGCACCTTCTTTGTCAGCCAGTTCTTCCGGCAAAACAGCAGCTATTTTCCGGGTTTTTTCGTACGAGTTTTCAATAATGGCCAACCCCATAATCAAGTTGATATGACGCATAATTTTTGTGGCCATAGCCGGTATTATTTCAGGCAGTGCCGGTGCCCCTTGTCTATGAATTGCTTCAGCCCCGGAGGGCCCGCCCAGGCCAACGGCAATCATTTTATGAATACCGCTTTCCACGGGCCCGTGGAAAGACGTATGAGGTTTAACTCTATTAATAACTATGACACCGTCACACTCTAGAGCCGCCTTGTTTACGTGTATAGGAATATTATTCTCTATATACCCTACTACGGTAGTATTTGTTTCAGGCCATATTTCGGCTCCCACGATTTCGGCGTTGATACCGAGTTTATGTAAAATTGCCAGTTGACCTTCCGTTGTTCCACCCCCGTGGCTCCCCATGGAGGGTATTAATAACGGGCATGCCCCGGTGGCTTTAACAGCTTTAACCACGGTATGAAGTATTCTTACTATATTTGTAATGCCCCTGCTCCCCGCGGTGATACCTATTTTCTGCCCCGCTTGAATACGATTGTGCAGACCGGCACCTTGCAGTTGGCGGAGCACTTGCTCCTCAATGTTTTTTATGTGTTCTCCGGGAAAGTTCTGTCTGACCAATGCCATTAACGGCAATTCCATTTTGTTAAATGCACCTCCTTTGATACTTATTGTATGCCATCAAGTCTATATTTTTCTACCATTGATCGGGAAATGTCAAACTTGACGGGGGGAAATCACGGTGGTAATATTGCTCAAAAAGCCTGATAGGAGGCGTATTTGATCTTAAGATCGAAAAGGAAAGTTGACCATATAAACCATTCCCTGCAGCAGGAGGATGCCGGTGGGTCCGGTTTCACGGACCTTTCCTTGATTCCGGCAGTGCTACCGGATTTGCGTTTGGAACAGGTTGATTGTAAATGTTCTTTTCTGGGGAAGGAATTAAGTGCCCCGCTTTTAATCAATGCCATGACCGGCGGGCACCCGCAGGTCAAAGAAATAAATGCCGGGCTGGCTCAAGCAGCAGCAGATACAGGTATAGCTGTGGCAGTAGGTTCGCAGCGGGCCGCACTTGAAAATGCCGGTGTAATAGATACATTCACTGTGGTACGCCAAAAGAATCCTGATGGTGTGGTGCTGGCAAACTTGAATGCGGGCTGTAGTTATGATGATGCCAAGGCGGCAGTGGACATGCTTGAGGCAAACGCAATACAGTTACACATCAATATCGCCCAGGAGCTTAGTATGGCTGAAGGGGATGTGGATTTTAGAGGTGTGATGGACAATATTGCTTTGCTGGTGGACAGGTTACCGGTCCCGGTGATTGTTAAAGAAGTGGGGTTCGGTATGAGCTTGGAAACGGTGTCATCCTTGGTCAATGCGGGCGTGACGATCATTGATATAGGGGGGCGCGGCGGTACTAATTTTGCGGCCGTTGAAGAAGGCCGGAGTGAAAGAATCGGTGGCCCCTTGTTAAATTGGGGAATTCCCACTGCGTCTTCCTTATTGGAAGCATTGTCTGTTGCCGGTAATGCCCAAATAATCGCTACCGGCGGTGTACGGTCCCCTGAAGATGTGGCCAAGGCACTGGTGGCCGGTGCAAAACTGGCCGGATTAGCAAAACCCTTTTTGCAAGTATTAATGGAAAAAGGAGTCCAAGCCTTAATAAGTTATATTGAGGTTATGAAATTTGACTTGCGAATAATTATGATGGCCCTGGGTGCAAGTTCCCTAAGTCTAATGAGCACAAAGCAGCTTGTGGTTACCGGTACCACGGCCGAATGGCTGGAACGGCGGGGCGTAAACGTTAATATTTATGCGCGCAGGTAAAAAAAATTAATAAAGGCAGGAATTTTTACCTCAAAATCGAATTTATAACAGGAAGAGTAAGGGAGTAATATTAAAAAGGAATCAGAACTAAAAGAATAAAAAAGCAGGTGCCCTTCGGGGAGAATAGGGAATCAGGTTATAATCCTGAGCGGTCCCGCCACTGTAACCGGGAAGTGCATGCCCTGTGCCACTGTACGGCACTCAACTTAATGTTTTGCCGTTGAGTAGCCGAATGGGAAGGCGGCATAAGCATAAGGCCTGGGAGCCAGGAGACCTGCCTGCTTTGGCAAAGCCCTTGGGAACAGGGCTAGCCCTGTGGATGATGGAAAAGTTCACGGCCATATTGGTCGTGAACTTTTTTAATTTATTATCAGGAGGTTGTGAAAGATGGAATTGCTAAACAAAACCCTACAGTCGATAGAAGGACTTAATGACAGTGCCATGAAGGAAGCCCGGGAGAGGCTGGATAACTTGCTTAAACCCCCGGGTAGTTTAGGAGTACTGGAAGAAGTGGCGGAACAAATGGCTGGAATTACAGGGCAGCCCAGGCCCACGGTGGGTGGAAAGTCGGTGATAGTAATGGCCGGAGACCATGGTGTGGTGGAAGAAGGTGTTAGCGTTGCACCACAGGAAATCACCAGGCAGATGCTCCCTGCCTTTATTCGAGGATTTGCCGGCATCGGCGTATTGGCCAGACAGGCTGGGGCTAAGGTTGTGGTAGTCGATGTGGGAGTAGCCGGCGGGCCTGTAGACATTCCGGGAGTTGTCTCCCGTAAAGTAAGGCCGGGCACGGGTAATATAGCCAGGGAGCCGGCGATGACCCGGGAAGAAGCGGTGCAAGCCGTTGAAGTGGGTATAGAAATGGTTATGGCAGAAGTAGGGCAGGGAGCCACCATTATAGCAACCGGAGACATGGGTATTGGCAACACAACACCAAGTAGTGCCATCCTGGCAGCTTTTGGTAATTATTCGGCGAAAGAGGTAACCGGCAGAGGGACTTTGGTTAATGATGACGTAATGGCTAAAAAGACAGCAGCCATTGCCACGGCCCTACAAATTAATAAGCCCGATTCCGCCGACGGCCTGGATGTGCTATCTAAAATTGGAGGATTGGAAATAGCAGGTTTGACAGGTGTTATTCTGGGTGCTGCTGCCAGCCGGGTGCCTGTAATCATTGACGGCTTTATTTCCACCGCGGCCGGTGTGGTAGCTGCAGCTATAAAGCCGGAGTGTAAGGAATACATGATAGCATCGCACCTCTCCGCTGAGTCGGGACATAAACTGATGCTGGAATACCTGGGCCTAAAACCCATGCTGCACATGAATATGCGCCTGGGTGAAGGTACCGGCGCGGTGCTAAGTATGAACCTGGTGGATGCCGGGTGCAGGATACTGAACGAAATGGCCACATTTGCCGAGGCAAATGTTATGGACTTAGAAGAAGATAGAATTTTAAAGTAATGTTTTTGTCTGTATAACTGAAAAGGCAAAGGGGAAAAGTATTGCCACGCCCTTTGCCTTTTACTGCTTTTTAACTACTTGACTTGCGAAGGTCTATAAACCTGGACTTAAGCTTTTCAGAAACTTGCGGCATGGTAGTGTATTCCATCTCATCCAGATGCAAGCGGTGCGGTTCAAACGGGCCTAGGCCGCGTAAGTAGTTAGCAATTTCGTTTGCTGTTTCTCTGGACTTATCAAAGGATATATCAGCAAAGAAATCCTGGGGGCCATGAAGTTTGCCGTCTGCCAGTTGGAAGCCCAGAGCTATTACCCGTGGGGGACCGTCAAACCGGGTTGGGTTACACTGGTTTGTTCCAACAGGCATCAGCGGTCCCGAATGTGAGCCCCTCATCCACCCGGATACCAGGTGAGGGTTGGCAAAAGGCTCCAGGACTTCCCCTAAAGCAGGGAATCCACTTTGACACCGTACGATCAACACCGGGTCATCCTTGCCCACATAGCGGCCTGCCATTAGGTTGAGGCGCTGTGTGCTGCTGGATGCACAAATATTACCGGTGTCCCGGTGAAAGACCCGCTTGATACAGAACCTGCCAGGTGCACCAATAAAGACAAGCATGTCATAAATGTCTTCCGGACAGGAAAAGGTTACTTTACGGTTTTTAATCATGTCACGTACTTCAAAGGTAAAACCGTTATGCATGTTGGGGTCAATGACCAGCCCGGCGGTATTAAAAGGGTCCGCGAACATTTTATACAGAGGTAAGTTCCAAGCTCCCGGCTCAGTTTTATCGGCCATGAAAATAACTACCGGCTCGCTTTTGCGTTCCTCAATTTCCATCTCCGCAACCCCGGGGCCCATACCCTTAATATTACCGGAAAACGCGTCGGAGAGAAGATCCTGCCCGGCACCGTATAGCTTTAGCCGCTTGGCCATTTCTGTGCAGGCCAGGAAAGTATCCCATGCCAGCTGGTGTATTTCACCGTTGTTGCGCCCGTGTTCATGAGTCATTACTAAGTTTATGTCATCACCCACGTGGGTCACATACGAGTCTATTAACAGGGAATTGCCAGAGATCATGCCACGCGCTTTTTCCAGAACATCAGGGTGAACACTGGAATGGCCGACAAAACCGCCTATATCTGCCTTGATTACAGACAGCGTTATTTTTTTTCCCATAAAACCCTCCTCACAAAATAATAATATATACTTTTTCTATCTTATGCCAATGTTCCTTTCTATTTGACGCGAATTTTTCACAATATTTAGCCTTTTTGTGCATGACAATTCGACATATTTATCATTAAAAATCTCTGGGCTTACAAATGATTTCCTTAACCTTGGTATCAAAAAAGTGATTGGAATGTGCCGGCAAAATTACAACAGCGGTGTCCGCTCCGGCACCGGAGCCGGCAACCGCTATTACTTCCTCATCGTGTGGAATTAGCCCGGCGTCCAATGCCATGCCGGATATCTCAACACAGACCTTTACCCCTTGGCCCAGCATCCGCAAAGTTTGGGCCATTATTTCCGCAGGGTATACACCACCGAATTTATTGCGGATACCCCGGTCAACACCGGCCAGCAGGTGGGTGGTAGTTAATACTGTTATGCCTTTTTCACGTAATTTGCCCCTGGTTTCTTCTGGCATACGATCTTTTCCGGGGCCGTCAAACCCTATGTGGTAGCCAACACAATGAACCTCCAAATCTCCCGCAACTTCTGCAGCATTTAAAGCTGTCCTTCCGGTACTAGAGGCGACCACAATGTGTTTTATCCCTGATTCACGGGCCCTATCCAGAGCTAGTTTAAGAGTGTTATCAGTGTTTTTAGGTCCTTTAGTTTCCCAGTGCATTAAAAATAAAACCTCCTTTTGATACTATTTGCCTTATTTTACCTAAGCCAGGTTGCAGTGGCAAGTTAGCAAGAGAATCATAAACAATTTGACATCATGGGACAATTGTGTAAAAATCATTTGAATGCTTGGTGCAGCGAATGATGAATAATTAATGATGAATAAGGAGTGAAATAATAAAGTGGCCAAAGTTGACATTTATACGTCTAATTTAGAACAAGATCGAGGGGAATTGTTGGATTTTTTAAAGGAACGTGCCCTTCGATTCGGAAACTTTACCCTAACTTCTGGTAAAACCAGCAGTTATTATTTTGATGGGAAGCAGGTTACTTTATACCCCCAAGGGGCTTACTTGTTGGGAAAAATCATTATACATAAAATCAGGAAAGACAACATTCAGGCTCTGGGCGGGCTTACCATTGGAGCTGATCCCATCGTAGGAGCGGTTGCTGCCCTGGCCCACCCTTTGGAATTGAATATTAAGACTTTTATTGTACGCAAAGAAGCAAAAAAGCACGGTAAACAGCGGCTTATAGAAGGGCCTCAGCTGAGTACCGGTGACAGGGTGGTTATTGTGGAGGATGTAGTCACCACCGGCGGATCTTCAATAAAAGCTATAGAAGCTGTACAAGAGGCCGGCGGTGAAGTAGTTAAAGTTGTTCCGCTGGTAGACCGGCTGGAAGGGGGAACGGAAAGAATAGAGGAAATGGGAATACACGTTGACCCTGTATTTACCGCCCGGGATTTCGGGATTGAAATCTAAAATAATGAAAACAAAGGGCTGTACCTTTCGGTGCGGCCCTTTGCTTTTTTAATTTTTATTTAGGAAAGTACTTTACCATATATATGGGAACTGATGTAGCGCTTTTATACACGAGTATTAAATATATTGCATAATGTATACAAATTTTCCGTAATAGGTAGGAATCAGAAAGAATGTGCAGAACTACCTATATTATAAAACATATATTATAAAACATATATTATAAAACATATCTTTTGAGGTGACATTAAAATGATCTTTTCCCGGCAACAAGTAATTGCTCGACAAATGATAACTAACCCCACGCACAGTCAGCTGATTGAATTGGCCCGAGAGGGCTGCAAAAAAACTATTCATAACAGTACAAGTTTTGTTTCCAAGGTTCGCAACCGGAGCGCTAAGCATACTTACGTTGTTGAGGAGGGGCTCGACCTCGGCGTAGACCAGCAGGGTATTTCACCTGAAAAGGCAATTGAAATTGCCACCCAGGTGCATGAGTATTTAAAGGAGCAAGATGTGATTCAACTGGATCGCCGTATGGGACTACAAGGTGACTTCACTTTCAATTGCCGCTTATACATAACATCACCTTACGCCAGGATCCCCTTGAAATGGAATTTTATGCTATTTCCTCCCGCCGGTAATGTGACAGAGCCTGACCTGGTCAGTGTCTATGTTCCGGAATGGCCGGAGCGCGTTATTTTCTGCCATCCCCAGGCAGGTATAACTTATATCCTGGGAACCGATTATTTTGGGGAGGCCAAGAAGTCTTTTCTGCGAATGGCCATGTTTAGAGCCAAGCAGGCAGGCGGGCTGGGCTTTCATGCCGGAAGCAAGGTTTTACAAGTGAAATCTACAAACGGTGGCTTAAAAGATGTAGGCTTTCTTCTTTTCGGCTTGAGTGGCACCGGTAAAACTACTCTTACTATGCATGACCATGATTTAACCGCTCCGGAGCAGGCGATTATCAGGCAAGACGACGTGGTATTGATGGATAGCAATGGATATTGTTACGGTACCGAGAACGGCTTTTACATAAAAACCGAAGGTTTGGACGAATCCCAAAAGGTGTTATATCATGCTGCGGAATGCCCCCAGGCCATTTTTGAAAATGTAAAGGTAAATGATGACGGGACCATAGATTTTGATAACAGTGAATTAACTTCCAACGGGCGGGGTGTTATACGGCGGGAAGATGTCGAAGGAGTAGACGAAAGTATTGATTTGGATAAAGCCCACCGTTTTATTTTTATCACCCGGCATGACAAAATTGTTCCCCCCGTGGCAAAGTTGAATCCTTCCCAGGCCGCTGCCTTTTTTATGCTGGGAGAATCAGTGGAAACTTCAGCCGGTGATCCCACCAAGGCCGGCCAATCGAAGCGGGAGGTAGGCACTAATCCCTTTATAGTAGGTTCGGAAGGGGAAGAGGGTAACCGCCTGCTAAAAATATTAAAGGCAAACCCTGATATTGAGTGTTACCTTCTGAATACAGGCAGCGTAGGCATGGGAGGTAACCGCCCCGGTGTTAAAATCAGTATTCAAGCTTCCACTAATATTCTTAAACATATAGCTAAGGGTGATATTGAGTGGAAAGAAGACCCTCATTGGGGGTATATGGTTCCTGCTTCCATCCCGGAAATGGATGTGCGTCTTTATGAGCCGGCTGAGTATTATAAGCAGGATGAGTATCAGAAGATGGTGACTAGCCTGCGCGAGGATAGGAAAAAGTGGTTAGAAAAATACAAAGACCTGAAGCCGGAAATAATTGAGGCAATCAAATAATTTGATCTGATTTCTAAGACTCCCACTTCTATAAGTGGGAGTTGCACTTTTTTCTGGGAACCGATTTAGCACGCTTTTTATAGAATTTTGTAACAGTCTGAAGGTAGGTTTATGATAGCTGTAGAATATTGCTAAAGAACTTTTTGGCAGGAGGTGGCTATTAATTGTCCACGGAGAAAATTGCTCTTATCACTGACAGTACATGTGATTTACCTAAAGATATTTTAGATAATTTGAATATTAAAATGTTATCCTTAAAAGTAATATACGAAGAACAAATTTATAATGACAGGGTTGATATCCAGCCCCAGGAAATCTATGACCAAATGCCTGAAAAGATACCTACTACTTCCATGCCCACACCGGAAGAAGTAAGATTACTTTTGGATAAACTGAGCGGTCAGGGGTTTACCCATGCCATTGCCGTGCATATGTCCAGCGGGCTAAGCGGCACTTATAATACCGTTAAAACAGTGGCTAAGCAGTTTTCACGGATGAAAGTGGAGGTAATCGACTCTAAAGTACTTTCCCTGGGCCTGGGTTTTTTAGTCAAGGAAGCAGCGCACGGTATCAATGACGGGCTTTCATTTGACATGGTGGTATCGAGGGTGAAGGAACTGCAGAGCAAGGTTAAAGTTTTCTTTGTAGTTAAAACCCTGGAATATTTAAGAAAAGGTGGCCGCATAGGGTATGTTGAGGCAACACTGGGACAGATACTGGATATAAAGCCCATCATATCAATAAATAATGAAGGAAAATACTTTAGTTTCAACAAAGTGAGGGGCAGGAAAAAATCCATTAATAAATTAGTCGAAATTTTAAAAGAAAAGGCAGCCGGAAAAAGGATTAATCTGGGGGTAGCTCATGGTAATGCAAAGGCTGAAGCGGAAAAACTGTTGCATAAGATAACCAATATGAAGGAATTTGAGATTAAAGATTGCTTATTCGGTCACGTGAGTCCCGGAATTGTGGTGCATACCGGCCCGGGTTTAATTGGCCTGGTTTTTTACGATAGCTAAATAAGCTGGAGCGATTGTTTTCTGAAAGCGGGAGTTTAATTATGAAAATTATTATCGATGCCGATGCCTGTCCTAAGGCTGTATTGCAAATTTGCTCTAATGCAGCCCGGGAGTACGGCATACCTTTGTACACTGTATCCAGTTTTAATCATAACATAATTTCGGATAACCACACCATGGTGGGTAACAATCCCCAGGAAACGGATATAGCCCTTACGAATAAGACGGCACCCGGTGACATAGTAGTCACCCAGGACTGGGGGCTGGCGGCTATGGTGCTGGGAAGGGGTGCTGCTGCCATAGCGCCTTCCGGTAAAATTTTCCGGGGAGAGAATATAGACTTTCTCCTGGAGGAAAGGGAATTAAAGGCCAAGCTGCGCAGGGGCGGGGGCCGAACGCGGGGCCCCCGCAAACGCACGGCAGAGGATGATGCCAAGTTTACCCGTAATTTGCGCAGGCTGTTAAAGGAAAGGAGTTGACAAACCTGTCTTTTTCTTTATTCCATGGCCAGTACATGCATAACCTTTCTCTTTTGCTGAAGGAAATCAGATGTAGTTAGTATTCCCGCCCGGCGGGGGCGGGGCAGTTCTACTTTTAATTCCAGGCTAATCCGCGCTGGTCGTGGTGTAAGCACATAAACCCTGTCGGACAGAAATAAGGCCTCATCAATGTCATGCGTCACGAAGAAAACCGCTTGCCTAAATTTGTTCCAAACATCCAGGAGCCAGCGCTGCATCCGGGTGCGAGTTATGGCGTCCAGTGCTCCGAAAGGTTCGTCCAAAAGTAGTACTTCTTTTTGGGCCAGCATTGTCCGCATTAGGGCCGCCCGCTGCCGCATGCCGCCGGAAAGTTCAGCCGGAAAGCTGTTTTGAAACCCCTCCAGTCCAAACAAGGGCAGCAGGTGGGCGGCTTCTTTCTTTACTGTTTCTTTATTCTCACCTGCCACTTCCCGGGCCAGTATTACATTCTCCAGTACTGTACGCCAGGGGAGCAAAAGGTCCTTTTGAGGCATATAAGATACCACGTCTTTGGCCTTCATGCCTTCTTTTTCGCCCACTATTACCTCACCGCGGTCCGGATTGATAAGACCGCAAATGATGTTGAACAAGGTACTCTTGCCACAGCCGCTGGGCCCGAGCAGGCTGACAAATTCTCGGTTATTTACGTACAAAGATAACCCGTTAAGTACCGGTAGGTTTTCCTGATCTAAGTTAAAAGATTTTGTTATGTTCTTAAGCTGTATGGCTGACATAATACCTCTCTCTAAACCCCAAACAAAAACTATTGCGGTAAGAATTCGTTAGTAAAGGCTTTTTTGGTATCTATCATTTGGGGTAGTAAATCACGTTCATACATCCAGCCGGCAAAGTTATGCCAGACCTCTGCCTTTTGTTCTCCCCAGCGTTTGGCGTCACCCTGGTAGCGGGGACTCAGGTATTTCTGGCTGGCCAACACCAGTTCCTTGTCCAGTTCGGGAGAGTGCTTAAGCAATATTTGAGCTGCTTCTTCCGGTTTATCAATGGCAAACCTGTACCCCTTAGCCGCTGCACGCATGAACTTTTTGACTAAAGCGGGGTTTTCTGCAATCAGTTCTTCGTTGGTAATTAGAACCGGTGTGTAAAAGTCCAGTGCAGGATCAAGCTTAGGCAGCTCCAGGAAATTTAGATCCATGCCCCTTAATTCGGCCTCTATTCCGGTCCACCCGTAATAAATCCATGCGAAATCAACATTCCTCTCAATGGCGGTAAAGAAATCCGCCGTGCCGATATCAATAATATCTGTCTGGGAAAAGTCTCCACCGTCAGCTTCCAGCACTGCCTGGAGGACAGCTTTTTCCATGGGGGAACCCCAGCCTCCGTATCGTTTACCTTCCATATCCCTGGGTCTGGTAATACCTTCTTCCTTCTTGGATGCAAATCCTGAGGTATTGTGTTGGATCACAGCGGCTATAGAAACCACCGGTACACCGTTGGCCCTGGCCTGGGTTATATCTTCCTGGTATCCTACTCCGAACTGCGCTTTACCCGTTGCCACCAGCTGAGGAGTACCTCCCTCGGTTGGCTGTACAATATCCATCTGCAGTCCTTCCTCTTCGAACCACCCTTTTTCCAGGGCGACGTATAAGCCGGTGTGGTTAGTGTTGGGAACCCAGTCCAGCATGGCGGTTATGGGCTGCAAATCATGATCGGTTACTTCAGGTTTATCGACACCTGATGAGCATCCTGCTATCAATATAGCTAATACTAAAATAAAAATCAAACAAGCCAACAAACCAATTTTCTTAAACATTATTTAGTTCTCCTCTCCTTATAGTACCACGGCATAGATAGCCGTGCCGTGGCCTCAATTAATGCAAAGATTAACAAACTAACCAGTGAAATTAACAAAATAGCTGCCAGCACCCGGTCCAGCTGGTAAGCATATGAGGCTCTGGTCATAAATACACCCAGGCCGCTGGTTGCCCCCAGCCATTCGCCGATCACAGCTCCCATTACAGCATATGTACCGGCTATTTTCAATCCGGCGAAAAAGGAAGGCAAAGCAGCCGGAAACCGTACTATCTTGATAATTTGCCAGCGGGAGGAACCCATAACCCGCAACAGGTTAACCATACCTGGATCGGCAGATTCCATACCTTCTACCATACTCACTACTATGGGAAAAAAACAAACCAGGGCGACTACCACCACTTTGGGCAAAAGGCCAAAACCAAGCCAGATGATCAGCAAAGGTGCTATAGAAATAATTGGTATGGTTTGGGATATCACTAACAGCGGGTAAACACCCTGTTTAACGCAAGGGGAAAAGTCCATAATTGCGGCCAGTGCCACGGCTACCGTTACAGCGGTCAACAGTCCGGCGCCGGTCGCCAGCAAAGTGCTTTGGGAATGGTGTAAAAGGAGCGGCAGCACTTCCCAAAAGGTGATTAAGACCTTAGCCGGTGAAGGAAGCAGCCACTCAGGTATATTTGATATCTGCACCATTGCCTGCCAGATGACCAATGATAAAAGCACCAGAGACAGTGGAGCTGCTGCTTTTTTTAACGAAAGAGTCATATGGGTGTTATCCACACCTCGCTTTGCCCTGTTCGTTTACTTTAATTAACAAAACCAGGCCTGACTTAATGGAAATGTTAACTCTTTCGGCTGCCAGGCGGTTGCTCAGGCCATAAGGGTTTCCAATTTCAAAAGTGGCGTCTTCCAGTGGCCAGCGAGCACCCTGAACCCTGATTCCGGTCACTTCCGTGGTCAGCGGGAGTAAAGAAAAAAGATCTCCGGGGCTGCCTTCAACCACTTCGATTTGACCGGGTGCAATTAAACTTATCTCGTTATGCTCGTTGATGAGCTTTGCCTGCACCCCGTTTTTTGCGGCGGTGCGTAAAAGGTGAATATTGGCCATGGTATGGTCGAGCCTGGTGCCTACTGCACCCAAAAATAGAATCTCAGTTGGGTTTTGGGCCAGTGTCTCTGCCAGAGCCAGCGCAGTATCACTGTCATCCTTTTCCGGCAGGTATTTTTTAATTATTACACCTAGCCCTGTAAATCGATCAAGCTCGTCCGGGCAGATGGAATCCATATCCCCAATTACCATATATGGTACTATGCCCAGAGAGGAAGCATACTTGGAGCCACCGTCCACACAAATAATACGGTCCGTATGGTCAAGTATACCGGACAACCATTGTAGGTTATTAACAGTACCGCCGCTTAGAATTGCAATTCTCAATGTGTACACCTCTTTTCATACTTTAGGAAAGTATACCTTGCCATATAAATGGCAAGGACAAAGGAAAAAAGTACTGAAAAGCGCGCGCTAAGGGAACTGATTTAGCGCGCTTTTCTTGATCTCCGGAAAAAAAGCACACCCCATAGGTAAGGTGTACTTTTATTTAAAACCTTTCCTACGCGGGCATTACCCCGTTCAGGTTCAAGGGTCAGGTGCTTGTAGCCCTTTCTCAGCCCATAACATGAGCTCCCCAAGTTTAATATTTTATTTTTATAAGTGCTAATCATTAGGTACTATGTTAATTATATTAGTTTGTGCCTTAGAGTCAATATTTTATGCAGAAAAAGAAGTAATAGTAAAGGGTTGGAAAGAGGATATATGTTGTTTAGTGTCAAAAATATTCATTGGTAGGATAATCAGTATGATATTTTTTTATCTAACCGAATTGTCTGTGATTTGCGGGGTGTCCAACAGTATGGGAGCTAAACAATTTGTATATAATGTAGTGGAAATTGCTGATTCACAAAACAACATAAGCAGATATTTTGATATTTTTATTGTCAACTTAATATTTTTGAATGTAATGGCTGTAATTTTGGAAACGGTTGTTAGCATAGGTGATGCTTATGGTGGCCTTTTCTTAATCTTTGAAGCGTTTTCGGTGGCGGTATTTACCATTGAATATATAGCTCGCCTTTGGACCTGTGATCTTAAAAAAGATTGTGGCCCCGGGCTGCGGGGAAGGCTAAAATACGCGCTAACGCCAATGGCCTTAATTGATTTGTTGGCTATCCTGCCTTTTTACCTTTCAATATTTGTAGCATTGGATCTACGTTTTTTGCGCATGCTGCGTCTTTTCAGGATTCTCCGACTACTTAAAATGGTTAGATATTTCGAAACCCTGCGTAAAATGGGCCATGTGTTAAAGGTAAAAAAAGAAGAACTTTCCATTACTATTTCGGTAGTAATTATTTTACTGGTTTTTGCCTCATCTTTCATGTATTTCATTGAAAATTCGGCCCAACCTGACAATTTTTCCAGTATACCTGCATCCATGTGGTGGGCGGTAGCTACCCTTACTACGGTTGGGTATGGTGATGTTTATCCCGTTACCCCGCTGGGCAAAGCACTTGGATCCTTTATAGCCATGTTGGGAGTGGGCATGGTAGCATTACCGGCAGGGATATTAGGTTCCGGGTTTATGGAAATGATTCAAAAGGACAGGGAAGAAAAAACGTGTCCTCACTGTGGAAAGTCATTACACGATAAAGAGGATCAGGGAACGGTTTAATAGAAAAGTGAGGGGGGGTCTTCTATGCTGTTTAACCCCTTAAGATTTATCAACCCTGCAGATGTGGAAAAAAGGGTGCGTAGCTTGAGGCGTGAGAATCCCGGCTTAAAAAATAATGAGCTTTGTGAGTTAGTTATTAGGGAAAGAAGTATTCTGTGTGCCATTAGCGGTACTCTGACCACTCTTCCCGCCATATTCCCTGGCATAGGTACTTTAGTCACGCTGGTGGGTGGAATGGCTCTGGACATATCATTAATATCATATTTTATGACCCGGATGATAATGGAATTAGCCGTAATCAACGGGCGAAACCCTTTTCATAAAGGTATGTCAAAAGAAGTGCTGTGGGTTTTTTCCGCAGCCGTAGGGGCAGATACGATAAGTAAAACCGTAAACAGGATGTCCGTTTCCCAAATGGGAAATCAGGCCGTTGTTAGGATCATACAGAAAACGCTACTATCATTGGGAATTAGAAGCACGCCCAGGGTAGCGGTAAGAATTATCCCTTTGCTGGGTGCCGGCATCGCAGGGGGCTTAAATTATGTTATATGCAAAAAAGTAGGTTATTGGGTGGAAAATTATTACCGGTCACAGGAGAACAGTGACCGGTTTGAGCAGACTATCGATATCGAAGGTGAGATAGTGGAATAAGTAATGAAAGCCCGGGGACGAAGTGATTCAGGAAACTTTTTGCACATTTTCTTGTTTCTGTTTTTTATTATGGTTCTCCTCAGCGTAATCAGAAGAAATAAGGTAAAGGTTCACCCACAGTTCATGCTCATTGGCCTTTCCTTCCAGTTCCCTTGCCAAATCGCTAAATTTTTTTTCTACCCGGTCTTTAAAGGAAGAAAATTCGGATAAAACATCCAATACATCGCGTTGGCTAAATGACGCACCGTCTTTTAATACCTTGGCCAAACTGACACCCCCTTGTGGCGCTCTTTACCATATTATAATCAAAAATCCATAAATTGTTAAGAGCTTATTTTGTCTAACCCTGCCGTTATTTCGTAAATAAGATAAAGACCCGCTTTAGCGGGTCTTTATCTTATTGGTATCCCAACTCACCTGGGATAGCATATTTTTGCTGAGCAAGCTGATTTGCTTGCTGGCTGATGGCCTGGTTTTCTTGGTACTGCTGCTGGTTTTGTTGGTTTTGCAGGTTTTGGAAACCGGTTCCCATCGCATTTGTTCCGGCATACTGGCTGGCGCCCATCGGGCTCAGGTTATTAGGAGACATCATATTCCGCTGCTGGGTAAGCTGGTTTGCTTGCTGGCTGATGGCCTGGTTTTGCTGGTACTGCTGCTGGTTCTGTTGATTTTGTTGGTTTCGTTGGTTTTGCTGGTACTGCTGCTGGAAATTTTGGTAAGATGTCGGGCTGTATGCCATGGAACTGCTAAAGTAACCACCCTGATTGTAGTTAGGATTATATTGTTGGTTCGTTGAGGAAAAGGCGGTATTGAATCCTGTTCCCGTTTGATTGTAGCCGGAAAAACTTGTAGGTGAGTATTGAGCATAGCTCCCGTAAGTTGCCGGCTGTTGTCCGGTGGTCATTTGAGTGTACCCTCCAGAAGTGCCTGGCTGCAGCATGGTATACTGCTGATGTCCTCCTATGGTGCCTGGCCTCTGGCCGTAAGCAGTAAACCCTGTGTTTGGCTGCATGGCAAGAGCGGAAGAGGATATTTGTTGGGTTATGCTGCTGACCTGGTTTAGATCCTGACTAACCTGATTGCAGACTTGCTGAATACGTTGCAATTGCTGAGATGCTGTGCTCTCATGCTGCTGGAGCCTGGAAAGGTTAGCGGCGTTATTTTGTTCGGCTTGTTGGAGTTGGTTTGTCATCTGCACAACGGTGTTGATTTCTTGGCGCATTCTCTGGATTTGTTGCTGTAGTTGATACATTTGATCCAATCGGTATACCTCCTAAGAATAGAATTGAATTATACATTCTGTATTATGCTACAGCGAGGCATTAACTATTAATGGTACTTCTAGGAAAAAAATCTTTTCAGTGGGACAAATAAATTAATTTTTCTCTTGTTATTCTAACCATGTATTATTCAGTCTGTCCCACCCAGTGGGGTAGGGGGTGTAACCTGAAAGTGAGGGGGAGGTAATCGTTATGCGCAGACTATGATTTAAAACGACCCAGGGTACTTCGTTTTCCAGTATATCCAGTGACTTTAAGTATAATTCCTCCCGCACCGCCGGTTTTTGACTGCGCTGAGCGTCCAGTAGTAGTGTGTCTAGCTCTTGGTTTTGAAAGTGGCTTATATTAAGGCCGGTATCGATGTGTGCCCCGGCGAAGGAAGGATAGAGAAAGTTATCCGGGTCACCGTTATCACTTATCCATCCATACAGAAAAGCATCCCCTTCTTGCCGGGCAAGTGCTTTTTTATATTGATTCCAGTCATACGATTTTACATTAACCTTAATTCCGATTGCCCTCAACTGTTCTGCCACGCCATAGGCCAGGGTATCTCCTCCGGCCGAATTATAAGGCCTGGTACCCTTATAAGTTATAATTGTTATGTTTTTGTCTTGGAAAGGAACACTGGCAAGTAATTCTTTAGCTTTTGACTTGTCAGGAGTTGTGCACATATAATTTTTGCTAATCATCGAAGGAGGCAGATATGAAGCTGCCGGTACACCTTGACCGTTTAATGTTTTCTGCACCAGAAGTACACGGTCCAGAGCTGTGTCCACCGCTTTACGGGCTGCATGGTAAGAAAAAGGAGGTTTATTGACATATAGCCCCAGATAACTTACGTCTAAACCCGTTACGCGAAAAGATTTAAATCCACTCAGCTTCAAAATTTGAGCTTTTTGTGGCGAAACATGTGAGGCTATGTGAATTTCTCCTTTTTTCAATAAATTAATCCTTTCCTCTTCAGAGGGAATAGTAATAAAAGTTATGGCGGGGCTTTTTGGCTGTTCTCCCCAATAAGTATTATTACGGGAAAGTTTAATCACATCTTTTTCCCAGCTGGACAATTTATAAGGCCCAGTTCCTGACGGATGCAGTTTGGAATCAATACCATATTTTTTTACAGATGCAGGGCTGACTACCGGTGCCGCAAAAGGCATGGCTAGATTGTTTAAAAACGGTGTGTATGGATATTTTAGAATGAATTTAACGGTGTAGTCATCTATAACTTGAATTTCTTTCAAAGGACCGTAAACAAACCGTACATAAATCATTTCCGTACTATCATTCAACTGACGCTCGACACTAAATTTGACAGCTTTGGCGTCAAAGGATGTACCATCGTGGAATTTAACTCCACGGCGAAGATAAAAAGTCCATTCCAGCCCGTCTTCGGAAATCTCCCAGCTTTCTGCCAGGCAGGGTTCAATTTTTCTGGACCCCTTGGAAAACTTAACCAGACCCTCAAATATATTAGAAATCACCAGTGCCGATGCATCATCCCGTGCTGTAGCAGGATCGAGAGTGCGGCAAGACTGGGAATACGCATAAGTTATCCCATCTGGTTGGGATTGCGGCTGGAATAAAGCGGGGGTACTGCCGTTATTTTCTCCTCTGACCGGCATCATTAGCCAGGCTAACAAAATACATATCATAAGAAAGCCGGTAAATTTCCTTTTATTCATTACTTCACCCCATGTCAGTATTGGCTATAATAACCTAATTCTGGAAAACGATATATTTTCCTTCCGTTTTTGAACTTACCTGGTAAAAATTTCAAATAAGATGTGCTCAGGTAAGAAAGAATTTGGTATAGTCAATCCCGGAAATAAGGTGCAAAAAAGGGGACAGGCACCTCTTTTATAAAAGGTGCCTGTCCCCTTTTTGCTTTTTTACACTTTAGGAAAGTATACCTTGCCATATAAATGGCAAGGACAAAGGAAAAAAGTACTAAAAAGCGCGCGCTAAGGGAACTGATTTAGCGCGCTTTTCTTGTTTTTATGTTTGGTCTTTAACTAGCTCGTCTATTGCAGCAGCCTTGGCTTCTAACTGGAGAACGGTTTCAACTAATTCATTCATTGATTGTTTGGCTCTCAAATTTTCATTGTCCTTACCCAACACAGCTTTTTGGTTTTTGGCCACGGTTTGGGCAGCCGCATATCGGGCTTTTAAGAGGTCTTTTTGCATTCTATAATCCTCGATTTGAGTTTTTAATTCCCTGTAGAGGTAATCAAGATGTTTTTCCTTTGATTTTAACTCTTCTATTTCCATCTCCAGATTTCTTAATTTAGGCGTTTGGTGCTGCTGGTTGGTCCTGGTTTCGTAGCTAAGCTTTGCCCATTGTCCTTCCATGTATAATCGTGTGGTACGCATGCTTCCGAGGCTTGCCTTTAGCTTATGCAATACATCCAACTGCTGTTGCCAGGCTGCTTCCAGGCTGTCCTCCGGGTCTTCCAGTTTTTCTAGTTTAGATCTAATTATCGAAGTGAGCTTGGAAAAATTGTGCATCTTTACCCCTCCGTTGTTGGTTCATTTTTTTTAATCGCTTTTTTTGTGCGTACAGAGTTATTTCTAATTTATCACGAAAATGCTCTATTTAAAATCATTATTATTAACGTTATAATTGTTCAAAATCAGTTTTGATTTTAAAGGGTAGATATGAGGAATGATAAAGTTAGAATAAATGTAATATATCGGGGAGGAATAAGCATGGATGTCAGATTCGGTGCGGCAGGCAATTCCCAGTCCTTTTATGACCAGGGGTATAAATCCTCTTTGGATATGCCGGCTTGGTTAATAAAAATGAGTCTTCGCGCCTACGAGTACCAATGTTCTCGGGGAGTTAGGCTAAAGGAGGAGACCGCTCGACGCCTGGGTGAAAAAGCCCGGGAGAACGGCATTGCATTGAGTATTCACGGACCTTATTATATAAACCTGGCTACGCCCGACGCTGAAAAGCGGGAAAAAACAAAGGGGCACTTGATGAAATCTTTACAAGCGGCGAAATGGATGGGGGCAACCAAGGTGGTTTTTCATCCTGGCGCCACTTCGGGGATGAAAAGGTCACAAGCAATGGAGAGGGCCGTAAACACACTGTCGGAAGTGGTGACGGAGGCTGAAGAAAAGGGGTTCGGGGATATAAAATTGGCCCCGGAAACTATGGGTAAGTCGTCACTTTTGGGGACGGTGGAGGAAATAATAAAGTTATGCCGAACAGGCCCTTCTGTAGTTCCCACAGTAGATTTCGGACACTTGCATGCTGTCATGGGCGGAAAGCTGGAAACCAAAGAAGACTTTGCTGAAATACTGGACAGAATAGAAACGGGGTTATCTAAAGAAGCCGTCATTAACCTACATATCCATTTTAGTCCCATCGAGTACACAAAGGCCGGGGAGAAACGGCACCGGACCCTGCTAGATGAAGGCTACGGACCGCCTTTTAAGCCGTTGGCTGAATTAATAAAGGAAAGAAAACTAAATCCTACTATAATTTGTGAATCGGCAGGTAGACAGGCTGAAGACGCCCTTATTTATAAGCAAATATATCAAGAAATTTAACGGCTTTGAAAAAAAAGGGGGACAGGCACCTTTTATTTGATTTTATAAAAGGTGCCTGTCCCCTTTTAGGTATACGGTCTTACTTGTGGCTAGTGCACTTCCACGTCCTGTGCTCCTTCGCGGCGCAGTGTTTCGGCCGCATTGTTGGTTTTTTCAGGTGCAGACTGCACGGAAACTAATGCATGCCCTTGTTTTACTTTTTGTTCATAGTATTCGCTGCGCTCTTTAGGGATTCCGTAATCTACAAGGCCACCGGCTATGCCGCCTGCTGCTGCCCCGGAGAGAAGTCCGGCTATTGGACCGGCGGCAATAACAGGGCCGATACCGGGAATGGCAAGTGCCCCGGCACCTACTGCCAGGCCTGCCAGGCCTCCTAGAACCCCTCCTGTGGATGTGCCGTCGGTAACTGTGTCGGGCTGTCCGTTATTTTGCTGTTCCTTATCCTGTGCAATGACGGAGATTTCTTTGTCATATCCTTGTTGACGTAAAGTATTTACAGCCTTTTCAGCTGCTTCCTGGTTTGGAAATGTGCTTATTACGGTTTTAGACATGATATGCCTCCTTAAACTTAATTTACATACTGTTTGTATAATGTCATAAGTACGCAGTTATTATTCATTAACAATTTTTTACCCTCTAAAAATGTAGTTGCTATTTATTTTTGTTCTTGGTCTGATATAATATTGGTTGTCGTTCGACAAATTAGAATTAAGGGGGAATTACTCATGTTACCTACCCCAAAGAAGTTTTTTCTTACAGCTGCCAAGGCTGAGGGACATAATCACTTGACGGCCTTCGATAACGCCCTTTTAGAAGGTGGTATCGGAAACATTAATTTGATCAGGGTAAGCAGCATACTCCCGCCCAGTGCGGAATATGACTCCGGTCTTGTTATTCCTCCAGGATCTTTGGTTCCCACTGCCTATGGCTTTATTGTCAGCGAGACACCGGGTGATATAATATCCGCTGCTGTAGGAGTTGGTCTCTCCGCTGATTCCTTTGGAGTCATTATGGAGTTTTCCGGCCGTTGTAATCAGGATGAAGCGGAAAAGAAAGTGGCCGACATGATCAAAGAGGCATTTGTTTCCCGCAATATGGACTTAGTGGATATGAAAATAAAAGCTGTGGACCATAAAGTGGAGCGCATAGGCTGTGCCCTGGCTGCAGTACCGTTGTGGTATTAGCCTAATTCAGTTTTTTCGCCGGAGTTTTTAAATGTACAGGGGGCAGGGGTGGCTGAAGGCTGTTGTTCCTGTTCCCCAAGTGCTGAGATTACTATTAGGGAGGAGATAACAAGTGGAAGTTTGGTTCACGGAAGATCAAACCAAGAACTTGCGGATCAGCTGTAGAGTAAAAAAAGTTCTATATAATGAAGTATCTGACTTTCAGAAAGTGGCTGTTTTGGATACCCCGGAATTCGGCCGTATGCTTACGCTGGACAATGTCATTCAAACCACGGAGCGTGATGAATTTGTTTATCACGAAATGATTACTCATGTGGGATTAGTGACTCACCATAACCCGCGCAAGGTTTTGGTAGTCGGCGGCGGTGACGGCGGAACAATAAGGGAAATTGTCAAACATAAAGAAGTGGAAAAGGCTGTTCATGTTGAAATAGACGAAAAAGTGATCGAGGCGGCAAAGCAACATTTGCCTACTTTATCCTCGGGGTTTAAGGACCCCAGGGTGGAGATTCGTGTGGAAGACGGCATCAAACATGTACAGGAACATAAGAATACATATGATATGATAATTATAGATTCCACTGATCCGGTGGGACCAGCTGTGGGGCTCTTTAGTGAAGAGTTTTACCGTCAAGTGCATGACGCTTTAAAAGAAGACGGCCTTTTTGTAGCCCAGACGGAGTCTCCCTTCTTTAACCGAGAAATAATTCAAAACGTACAAAAGACGTTGTCAGGTATATTTCCCATAGCTCGTTTGTTTCATGGGGTTGTTCCCACATATCCCGGCGGCGCGTGGACATTTTCCATGGGTTCCAAAAAATATGATCCTTTAGCTGTTAAGCCTGAGGAGATTCCGCAATTTGAGACCAAATGGTATAGTGCAGATATTCATCATAGTTCATTTATATTACCGCCCTTTGTTCAAGAATATCTCAATAAATAAAGAAGACTTGGTTCAGGTGGGGTTTTCACCCCATCTGAACCTTAGTCGCACTTATTTCGAGCTTACAGCCTGTTAATCCCCGACCTAAGAGGGCGGGATCTTATAGGCTGTGCGAAGATAAAACAAAGCCCCTGTCTTTTAGCCGGCAGGGGCTTTGATCAGTTTTTAAAAGGGTAAATCACGGCGGCGGAGGAGTATCTGCAGATCCACGTTATCTTCGGTCATTTCGTCAATGTCGTCTTCCAGGAAGTATTGTTCTATAATAACGCCATTATCGGTGTCTATAAAACGGACACTGGTTTTGCCGGAAAAGCTTCTGGCAACTTCAATGTCAAAATTGCAAAAGTCAGTTTCCTGGTTTATTATGTGGGTGCGCAAATGCTCGAGAACTTCAAGTGTTATTGGAATTCTATTCTTGCTCATAAAATTCCCCTCCTTATAGATATGATTTGGGGATGTTAACATTTATACTATAACTATGAAGTTTTGTCCAGTAACTTGGGGTTATTTTTTTGCTGCATTATTTAGTCTATAACATCCTTCTACATTATGTTTCGTTTTCCTTGTGGCTTTGTATTCCAGTTTTGCATCTCAAAATTATAGGGGGGAAATAATTTGTTCACTGGTTTAACCGATAGATTAGGCACTTTTATGGGGGCAAGGGATACCTATGATAATTGTTCATATGACAAATGCTCGGTGGTTATCGTAGGGGCACCTATGGATTTTACAGCTAGTTTTCGCCCCGGGAGCCGTTTTGGTCCGGCTGAAATTAGAAATGTATCCGAAGGGTTAGAGGAATTTAGTTTCGACCTACAAAGAGACCTGGCTGACCGGAATTACTTTGATGCTGGGGATATCTCGCTACCCCTCGGAAGTGCAAAAAAAAGCCTGATATGTATAGAAAAGGCACTGGAAACTATCATCAAAGGCGGAAAGAAACCACTCCTGCTAGGCGGTGAACATTTGGTTAGTTTGCCGGCTGTTAAAAAGGCCGCGGAATCATATCCTGGACTGGTAGTGCTTCATTTCGACGCCCACGCAGACCTGCGTGATGACTATTTAGGAGAAAAATTTTCTCATGCTACAGTAATGCGTCGAATTTCCGAAGTGGTGGGTGGAGATAACGTGTTTCAATTCGGTATTAGATCGGGTACCAGTGAGGAATTTCAGTGGGGTAGCCGGCATACCCACATGTACCCGGGTAAGATATCCGAGCCTTTATATGATATAATACATGAGATAAAAGGGTTGCCGGTCTATATTTCTCTGGATATTGATGTGGTGGACCCGGCCTATGCTCCGGGCACAGGCACTCCGGAGCCCGGTGGGTGTACTTCGATGGAGATTCTAAATGCCCTTCACCTCCTGCAGGGGTTAAATGTGATTGGAATGGACATTGTGGAAGTGTGCCCTGTATTGGATCAATCACAGATAACTGCTTTGCTGGCCGCAAAACTAGTCAGGGATTCAATCCTTTTGTTTGGTTAAAAAAAAGACGAATGTTGCAAAATACCAATTGACATTTAATCTGTGATTTTGTATACTTAATGTTGTCGGCGGTACGGCAAACCCGCTGGCGATAGTGTAAAATGTGGAGCTGTGGTGTAGTGGTTAACATGCCGGCCTGTCAAGCCGGAGATCGCGAGTTCAAGTCTCGTCAGCTCCGCCAGTTT
This sequence comes from Bacillota bacterium, assembly GCA_009711705.1. Lineage (GTDB taxonomy): Bacteria > Bacillota > Desulfotomaculia > Desulfotomaculales > VENG01 > VENG01. The sequence continues at coordinate 132,083 of VENG01000024.1, read as the reverse complement.
TGCCACGGTAGCTCAGTCGGTAGAGCAGAGGACTGAAAATCCTCGTGTCGGCGGTTCGATTCCGTCCCGTGGCACCAGAAGCAGACAACAAAATAATAGTTTTTTATGCGGAAGTAGCTCAGTGGTAGAGCATCGGCTTGCCAAGCCGAGGGTCGCGGGTTCGAATCCCGTCTTCCGCTCCATTTGTCTGCGGCGACTTAGCCAAGTGGTAAGGCAGAGGACTGCAAATCCTCCATCCGCCGGTTCAAATCCGGCAGTCGCCTCCAAAGAGAGCACGGGCTTACAACTTGCCCAAAGTTGTAGGTCCTTATTTTTCCAAGTATAATATGGAGCTGTGGTGTAGTGGTTAACATGCCGGCCTGTCAAGCCGGAGATCGCGAGTTCAAGTCTCGTCAGCTCCGCCAGTTTTGCCACGGTAGCTCAGTCGGTAGAGCAGAGGACTGAAAATCCTCGTGTCGGCGGTTCGATTCCGTCCCGTGGCACCAGAAGCAGACAATAAAATAGATATTTTTTTTATGCGGAAGTAGCTCAGTGGTAGAGCATCGGCTTGCCAAGCCGAGGGTCGCGGGTTCGAATCCCGTCTTCCGCTCCACTTTATCTAATTTATAAGAACTCCCACTTCTAGAAGTGGGAGTTCTTATTTTGCTGTATAAGCAAATTTGTGTAATTAAATAAAATGTCGAAAAAAAGACATTTCACTGTCGACATGATGACATTGGATATTATGTATTTCAGTTATCCTATTGATAACGCTAATTAATTATATCCTGTAGGGAAATTTTAAAGAACTTTGAGAGAGAAGTTGACATCTGTTTTGGCAAAAAAGTGGGGGCAGCAGGTTATGCTGGAAGTTAACATAGTCCTTTATTAATGAGCAAAATCATTGCAGAAATAATGCAGGCGGTTAGTGAGGATGCTGCAGTAGCCGAGGCAAGCCGGTGCTTACGATGTGATCTCTGTATTGCTTGTGGTGAGTGCGTGGATAGAGCTGCCGAAACAGCGTTGGAGTAGATGCCTTGAGCTGGGCTATGTTGATTCAGAGTACCTTAAAACAGATTTTTATCGTCCGGTGATCAAGTGTGTCGGGTGTGCTACTTGCTCCGTGAATTGCCCAACCGGTGCTATTACCCAGCAAGACAAAGATATAATAGTTTATAAGTTTATGAAACGCTCTTTTAAGAGGGCGTTTTTTCTTGTGATTACTCAATTTGTCAAGTAATCTAAATTTTTCACAAGAAAGGCAGGAAAAATGAATATTCACTCATAATATATAAGAGATATTTCATTTAAGGGGTGACGGGCAATTGAAAATGAGTGTGGGCTGGAAAATGGGGTCGAGACTGATTCCGGTGTTGGTTATTGCTGCTAGCGTTATGCTTTACATAACGGATAAAGTGGTTCCCGGTTTTGAGGTAACGGTAGCAGTGATAACGATTTTCTATTTGCAGCTTTTAGTAGTTATTCTGGCTGTTGTTATTGGCATTAAAATGTACATAGCTTTTCCCCTGCGACAGATGTGTGACAGGTTGGAAGTTTTGGCAGACGGCAATTTTACAGGGGAACGAATAACTATAAAAGATGAAAACGAAATTGGACGCTTAGCAGGAGTAGTTAATAAAACTCAGGATACAATGGTTAATTTATTGAGGGACATCAATTATGTTTCAGAAAGATTAGCTAAGCAGAGCGAGAATCTGGCGGCATCCGGGCAGGAAATTAATGCTCTGGTGGAGGAAATGGCCGGTAATACTTTGAATATAGCATCTGTAACAGAAGATGCATCGTCTAACGCACTTCATTTTGCTGACTTTGGTGAAGAAGTCCGTTTAGCTGCAGCAGAGGGAATGACAATGTCTGAACAGACAATAAACAAAATAAGTGTGGTACACGATACTGTTAATGAGATCGCGGGAACCATTGAGAGCTTAAACCAGAATTCAAAGCATATAGCAGAAATAATTACGGTAATAACTCATATTTCAGAACAGACTAATTTGTTGGCCTTAAATGCTGCCATTGAAGCGGCACGGGCAGGAGAACATGGAAAAGGATTTGCGGTAGTTGCGGAGGAAGTTAGAAAATTAGCCGACCAATCGAGTACTTCTGCTGAAGAAATAGCTAAGTTACTAAAAACCATACATGTCGAAACTGAGAGTGCTGTGCAGCGGGTGAGGGAGAGCCAGGTAGAAACCACCGATGGGGTTACCCTGGTCAGGGAAACCGGTAGTCAACTTAAAGACGTGTTAGAAAAGGTATCCGCAATAAATAAGAGGATAAAAGAAACAGTAAAGGAACTGAAGTTGGCCAGTGAAGGAACGGGTCAGTTAGCATCCAGTAGTGAGGAAATTGCTGCTGGAACCACCGAAGCGGCTCAAACGGCTGAAGAACTTGCAGGTATGGCTGAGAAGCTGAGGGCAGTTTTAAATAAATTTGTATTTACAGTATAAATATGAAGTTGTCATATTAGGCAAGGTATGCTTTTCTAAAGTGAAATAAAAAAGCTCGGCATTTTTAACCGAGCTTTTTGGGTTATTTAGTTTTCCCTGCAGGGCTTGATTACTGTTTCAATGGCGCTGTTTAGTAACTGTTGAAACTTGTTTTGGGCTTCGAAAAAACCATTGATAGTAGCGTTCCCTGATAATTGTGCTTCGGCATTTTCCATTGCTTTGGTGTCCTCGTCCGTAAGTTGTTCCCCTTTTTCCTGCTTTTCCTTTTGAGTTTTTTTCAGTTCATCATATGCTTGTAGCAATTCTACGGCGTTGCCGTCTTTAAACATTGCCGATTGTTTTTCCTTCACGTCGGCATATTCTTTAGTTTCAGTGATCAGGTTTCCTAATTCAGCAGCCTTGTCCATAACAGCCTGAGACAATGTTCTTACCTCCCAAAATAATTTCGTCATCTTAAGCATTTACACTCAGATATTATAACATGTATAACAAAAACACCATAGGTATTTTTGGAAAAAAGTAACGCCTGCTTTTCTTGTTTAGCAGGCGTTACTTTTAAAAACTAAAATAAAACCGTACCCAAATTCGCAAGTTAGTGTCCACCGGAGCCTAATATACCGGATGCTGCCAGAACTAGAACTAAAATTTCCGTGATGACAATGGCAGTAAAAGCGTTATCCTTCTTTTTAATAAAGGCGGGTAACAGCAAGATTATATACCCAATAACGGTAAGCCCGGCTAAAAATGCAATTCCAAGGAAGTTAATGAAATCACCGCTACCTAACAGCGTGAGCCATTCCCAGCCACCGTGCAATCCAACTGCATCAAGGTATTCAGTAGATTGCATACTCCAGTATTGCGGCATATCAGCCGGGTTGATATAAGCAGGCACTACTCCGAAAACATACATAGCAAAGGTTATTGCAAGAACGGCTATTCCTAACCATGAACCATATAGCAGCAAATTCGCATACTTAACCTGGTAATCCGGTACATCTACAGTTTGTGCCGGTTGTCTGTTATTTTTATTTGCACTCATTTTCCTACCCCCATCCGAGTCCTTCTAAAAGGGACCTGATTCCGGCAAATAGCAGTATGGCAATCACGAGGTATCTTACAGCCTTAGGTTTAGCAATGGCTAAAAGTTTTACACCCACCAGCGATCCTAACATAATTCCTAAAACTGAAGGAACCGCAATAATGGGAAGAACAGCGCCTTTATTTAAGTAGATCCAAGCTGCAGACGTATCTGTTATGGAAAGCAAAAATTTACTGGAACCGACAGCGACCTTTAAAGGTGCTCCCATTAACAAATTCAATACCGGGACATTGGCCCAGCCGGCACCCAGCCCGAACATGCCTGCAACTAAGCCGATAATAATGAATAGCAAAAAGCCTTGAGGTGTACGCCAAACGGTCCAATCAATTTTCTTATTGTAGGAGGGCTCCCAGTAAGAGCCGGAAATCTCCAGTTTCTTGGTCAAAGAGTCTCTTTCCCCAACGGTAGGATACTCACTGTTTTTAGAAAAAATAAAAAGTATAGCAATGAATGTAATAGTAACACCCAAACAGATTTTTAAGATTGGTACTGGTAGTGCTAGGCCTAAAAAGGCACCCACTATACTGAATGTCGATGCGATAAGTGCTACCGGTAATGCAAGCCTTAGGTTGGCCAGGTTTGCCTTCAGTAAGCCCGGTCCTGCAGCCAGAGCACCGGATAACGCTACTATCAAACCTGCCCCGCGGACGAAGTCCAGGTGGAACGGAAAAAAGCTTCCCACAATGGGAACAAACAGTACACCACCGCCAACTCCGGCTAAAACAGCAGCAATACCCATAACGAAAGTAGTTGCAAAGAGGATTAACGGCCACATCCACCAGTCCAGTCCTGAGTTGCCGGCAGCCGCGGCTACGGCCTCACCTGTTCCGCCGGCGTTCGACGAGACCGTCATGCCTATGTTATTGATACTATCCAGCAAGCCTTGTATCATGGTCTTTCCCTCCCTAATCACAGCGAAAGCGGTAATAGAATCTAATTTATTATTTTATTATTTTCAAATCAGTACTTCCTTATTTTGTTTTAGGCCTCACCCCTTCTTAAAATGTTGGTAATGTTAATTTCAGTTTCAGATTTGTGAAAATGAGTATAATCTACTGACTTTTAATGCATTTAGCGTGCCAATACAACCGGTCACCGGGTGATTATTTGTGAAATGGCGCAATCTATGCGGTTTTTGGAGTGTAAAAATATATGTTAGCAGACAATTGTAAGGCTGACTTGTGAAACAATGCTCTTGCCTTGTTGTATTTGATACAACTATGTACGATATTAAACACCAAATAAGTTGGTTAACTAATTATAAGAAAAAACTTAAGCCGGAGATAATTTTACGGGTTCTCACAGGTATTTCGACATTTCTTTGTTCATACTAGAAGTAGATGTTTGAAAAGAATCACAAAGGTAGGAAGTATAAGGCGGGCTTTAAATTAATCTCTGTAAATACATGTAATCTGCAAACAAATACTGAGAAGGTGGGCTAAAATGGGCAAGCAAGGAAAGTTTACATTGCGAAAATACTCCTGGACTTTATTAATAGGTTTTTTGGCTATTGGCTGGTTCTACCCTGCCATAGGTTTAATAGCGTTGGTTTGCATGACTGCACCGGTAATTGTAGCACTTATTACAGGTCGCCGAAAATGGTGCGCGCTGTTTTGTCCCCGGGGTATATTTAATGATGTTATTTTATCTAAAATAAGCCGCAGCCGAAAGGCACCGGCTTTTCTTAGATCTGTCTGGTTTAAAGCGATTTTTTTATTGTTTCTATTTTATACGTTATTTACCGGATTATCTGCTGCGGAAACCATTGCCGAAATAGGGTTTGTATTTGTCCGGTTAGTCTCGGTGACAACGGCTATAGGTATTGTTGCCGGGGTTGCATTTCACCAGCGCACTTGGTGTAGTTTTTGCCCCATGGGTTTTCTTGCCGGGCAAATGATTAGACTAAGGCAGTGGTGGCATGATAAACCCCGTCGTGAACCGGCCGTCCAATTGAAAACGTCCGGGGTTGTGGTTTATACGGGTGACCATTGCCCTGCTTGTGCAGAGGTGATAAATGCAATTAAAGAGCAAAATATAGCTTTCAAGGAATACAATATAGACCGGGTTAGGGAAGCACGTGAGTGTTTGGCCGGGATCAAAAAAGGATTAGGGGTGCCAACGGTAACTATTAATGAGAATGTGGTACAAGCTGGTGATACTATGGAGTTGCAGGAAAAGTTAAAGAAGCTGGTTTCTGCTAAGGCGGGTTGATAAATATGAAGCCCAGAGATTTTCTTTGCGTAGCTATAAAGCAGATAAAAATAAATATTTACTTCTCTTGAAAACAGACAGTGTTTGACTGTTAAAAAGCACAATGTTAAACTTGCGTGTGGTAGAAATTCGAGAATCTTCTTATTAAGAAAGGGGATTGGATGTCTTTTTCCACAGATATAAAATTAAGGCGGGAAATAAACACCACCGATGTCGAACAGATGGTGGAATGGATGGCAGATGAGGAAGTAACACGTTATTTAAATGAAAAACCTGATATGTCCAGGCGTTTAGAACAGCTTTTAGAAACCAGCCAAATGGATATTTTCACGCAACATTTTAATCGCGAGAGTCGTTTTTATTTGGTTGATATACAGGGCGCCACTGAACCGGTAGGTTATTTGAGGTTAATTCCCAAGAACAATGATAAGCTTGAAATGGTAGTTGCCATAGCTGACAAAGAGAAATGGAACAATGGTTTGGGAACGAAGGCTGTGTGGGAGGGATTAAAAGAGGCTTTTTTAAATTTAAGATTTGAAAAAGTGGAAGCTAAAATCCATAAGGAAAACAAGCCTTCCAGAAAAGTTTTTAGAAAAGTGGGGTTTGACAAAAAAGAGGATTCTAAAGCAAAGGATACTTTTCAGTTATCTTTTGACGAATTTCTTGAATTGGTGGCGTAGTGACTTGTTAAGGAATACCTCCAACTGATGGGGATTCCATCCGCTTGAAGTAAAAAAGACTCCTACTCACAGAAGTGGGAGTCTTTTTGTGTTTAACGATAATTATTACTTATTATTATCATTGGTTTTGAGTTTGGTTGGTCTGGTTATAGGACAAAACGATCATGTAAAATTATGTTTGGCTGATTATTTTTGGGTGAAAATGTGAACCTAAAAGAATGCATTAAAAATTCCAAGCCCCCACTGAAATCCATATTTCTAAAGCATTCTGCATAGAATATCCAGTATCATGTATACTTAATACTGTGCCAATAAGTATCATGTATACTTATTCTATAATTATTGACGTGGAAGAGTAAAAGTAATAATCTATTAGAGAAATAAATAGTTAATTATTCTTTTTACCTGTTACATACCAGTTATCCAACAAATGTACCAAATATAAATCTGTAATAGCTTTTTTTTTGTGTAAGTTACTCCCAAACAGGTATCATGTCTGTAGATTAATTATATGTGGTTTACCGGAGGTGACCGAAAGTAAAGATGAGAATCCAAAAAGTATTAATTGCCAATAGAGGCGAGATAGCGGTCAGAATTATTAGAGCCTGTCAGGAATTAGATATCAGCACGGTAGCTCTATATTCAGAAGCAGACACAACTTCCAAACACGTCATGATGGCAGATGAAGCCTATTACGTAGGTAAGGCATCAGCGCTGGATAGTTATATGAACATAACGAATGTTCTTGCCGTAGCTGCTGAGGCTCAAGTTGATGCTATACACCCGGGATATGGATTTTTGGCTGAAAACGAGGATTTTGCTAGGGCTTGCGAAGACAATGGCTATACCTTTATAGGTCCTTGCCCATCGATAATGAGTCGCATGAGCAGCAAGATAGATGCTAGGGAAACTGCTGTACAATTGGGAGTTCCTGTGGCTGAAGGTAACACCAAACCTGTTCGCAGTAAGCGAGAAGCTATTCGTACAGCCAAAAGAGTAGGTTATCCGGTTCTGATAAAGCCTTCCGGCGGCGGTGGCGGTCGTGGTCTGAGGGTAGCCCGAAATGAGCGCGAATTGAACGAATTTTGGGTTATGTCCGAAAGAGAAGCAAATATGTCCTTTGTAGATGCCGGGGTATTTCTGGAGAAATACATGGAAAAAGCACGTCACATCGAAGTGCAAATACTTGCGGATAATTATGGGAATGTTGTACACCTGGGAGAGAGGGACTGCACAATTCAGAGGCGGCACCAAAAATTAATCGAGGAAAGCCCGTCACCGGTACTCAGTGAAGAGCTCCGCCAGCAAATACTGAATGCAGCTCTGAAACTGGCCCGGGGAATTAAATATAACAGTGCCGGCACGGTTGAGTTCATACTTGATCAAGACCAAAACTTCTATTTTATTGAAATGAACACTCGTATTCAAGTTGAGCATACGGTATCGGAAATGGTCACCGGAGTTGATATTGTCAAAGAGCAGATCATGGTTGCCGCCGGAGAAAAATTAAACTTTTCTCAGGATGATATTACAAATAAAGGTTGCTCCATTGAATGCCGCATCAATGCTGAAGACCCTGAACAAAACTTCATGCCCAGCCCTGGTTTGATAACTTTCTATGAAAGACCGGCAGGCCATTCCATACGCGTGGACGATTATGTGTACAGCGGTTACGAGCTTCCTTATTTCTATGATTCCTTGTTAAGCAAGGTAATAGTGTGGGGAAACACCCGTGAAGAAGCTATGGCCAGGATGAAAAGAGCCTTGAACGAGTTCAACATTGAGGGAATAAAGACCACTATACCATTTCACCAGCAGGTGTTAAAGCATCCTCTTTTTATTGACGGAGATATTTACACCACTTTTGCCCAGGAATTGGTCAGCGATTTGGTGCCATTAAAAGATGCGGCTGTAAAATAAGAGAGGTATCAACTAAAATAAAAAGGCCTTGGTTTTTTAACCAGGGCCTTTTTTGAATTGTTAAGGAAAGTATGCAAAAAGGGGACAGGCACCTTTTTGCTTTTTAGCTAACGAGTTCACGTACTTTTAAAATCGCGCTAAGGGAACTGATTTAGCGCGATTTTAAAAGCCTGGCATGTTACCAATTTTTAAATTCCGCAGCTTTATGTTGCAATGGCAAGTTATTTTTGTTATAATTACTTCTGCGCAAGAGATGTAAGGTTTATTGAAATTAGTAGTTTATTTAGTAAGATTATGCCGGAGTGGCGGAACTGGCAGACGCACGGGACTTAAAATCCCGCGATTGGTAACAATCGTACCGGTTCAATTCCGGTCTCCGGCACCACACGAAAATCGGGGTTTCAGGGCTGGGACTTATTTACAGCAAGTTGTAGTCCCGGATACCTAATTCAGCCCCACGGGATTATCCCCTTACGATACTCTGTTCAGAAATACTAGAGTAGCGAAAGGGGATTTTTATTTATGGCGAAAAAGAAAGTTGTAACTGTAAAAAAGAAAAAAACTTTGCCCGAAAAGGAAAATTGGGAGGAAGCTTTCCAGGGTTTCCTATTGTGGAAACAGGCCCAGGGATTGAGTGAAACCACGCTAGATGATTATAAGAAGCACGTTAATCTTTTTTTCAAGCGGCACCCCAAAGCGTTTGGCCCCAAGAACTTGAAGGCTGCGATTTACGTGTATATGTCTGAGCAGATCAAACCTGCCACATATAATCTGCGTTTAGCATACCTTAGGGCTTTCTTTAACTGGTGTGTTGAAGAAGGTTTCCTTACAGAGAACCCGTTAGCAAAGTTTAAACGGAGGAAAGCGGAAGGTCGCATTGTAAATGTGGAAGAAGAGAGTTTAAAACGGTTAATTCAGCTACCCGACAAAGAAGCCTTTGCAGGACTTCGCGATTATGCCCTAATGCTCCTTACGTTAGATACCGGTATACGCCCCAAAGAGGCATTCTCCTTATTGTCAGAAGATATTAATATACGGTCCCTGGAAGTGCATATCCGCTCAGAAGAGTCAAAAACCAGGTCGAGCAGGACATTGCCAATCGGACCGGTCACAGCTAAAGCAATTCAAGAATTGATATCTTCCAGGCATCCTGATTGGAGGCAGAAAGTACCTGTTTTTTGTAGTTGTGAAGGAACACCCCTAAACCGTCATACCTGGGGAAAACGGTTGGAAATGTATAGCAAAATGCTCGGGGTCCACATCCGTCCATATGATTTGCGTCATGCCTTCGCCCTGCAGTATCTGCGTAACGGTGGACACGCTCTTGCCCTCCAACGGATGATGGGTCATACAGATTTAACTATGACTAAAAGGTACGTGGCCCTTACCCAAGGGGACTTGAGGGAGCAGCACTTGTTAGCTTCTCCATTAAATAACCTTGCCCCTCAAAAGAAACGGGTTCGGAGAGCAAAGGCGAAGTAATGGATATCAAGTGTATCGAAAACAATCCTGCTGAAATAGTCGATAAATACATCCAGGAGAGGTTTGATATTGATAAATTCAAAATTGACGATTTTTCATTAATGCCCCACGGAAAATTACTTACGGACAGTAGGGGGCAACAGATATTAATATTTTATGATATACTGACCGATACGATAAAATATAGACTCCCCTTCCAAAGTGAGGAGCAACGTAGTTAATGAAAGAGTACAATGACCGGAGGTTATTTACCTCCGGTTTCTTTTTTACTATCTTATAAGTATGTTGTTGGAAAATAAAATTTTATCGGGCCGGGAACAAATATAAAAAACGATCGCGGGGAGGATTAAGTTTGTCTTTGAGGGATAAAATAGTCGGCAAGCTTACGGAAGAAGAACAAGAAAAAGAAAGACTCCATAATCAAACGGGACAGCTGATAAAACTGCATAGAAGGGCTGAGAATCTTGCGAACGATATAAAGAACATTGAGGTTGATTCTCAGTTTAGTGGAGAAACTGCAAAAGTCCATGAAGATGCCGAAAAAATGGCGGACGAATTAAAGAATATTATGCTTGATTCAGCATCCCAACTTGCAGATACAATAGAAGCTAAAAGAGAAGGGGAGCCATATTAGCTCCCTTTTTTGCGTTATTTTGGGGGTTCCTAGCCAAGGACATTCCCCACGACTGGTTTTGAAGACGCTTAAGTGCTTCAAAATCGCCACAACCCGCGTCATTACTGGGTTTGTTTAAGGGCCGTTAGCCTGACGGTTATTACCCTTTTTCGAAATGATTTTTACCGTTATTAACGGTCTAGCTAAATTTTAACGGAATTTCACCCATAAAACCAGGATTTCCTAATGATATTAAGCCTTCTTGCAGTGCAGTTATTCAGTATACTTCAATACTAGACAAAGTGGACACTTTCTTTCCCTCCAACCGGACGATCTTTATGCCATTACATTTATTAAAATATTATCCCAAGAGGAATTGATGGTGTAACACTTTTAGCCGCTCCGCTTGTTGAAGAATTTCTTAAGTTCTCCTTTTTTAATGCTTCTCGTTATTTATCGACAAAATATTTAAAACATTTTTGAAGGTATGGAACAAATTATATAGAAATCAACCAATAATTCCAAAATAAGGAGTCGTTTAGTATTGAGAATAAGTCGAATCGGCATCAATAATTATCGGGGGATACGCGAAGCTAACATCGATTTTTCTCCTTTCGCATGTATTGTGGGTGAAAACAACGCAGGTAAATCATCAATCTTACTAGCATTAAGTCTCTTTTTTTCAGGAAGCAAATTGTCATCTTCTTCTGAATTCTATGATGATACCAGCCCCATAGAAATCGAGGTTGAATTTGAAGGAATTACCGAAACCGACTTAAACAGAATTCCTAAAGATCATAGAGAACGTATGTTGGAGCTAATACATAATGAAAAGCTTATTCTAATTAGAAAGTATGCAACAGATTTTTCACCGGAATTATTATGCAAACGCCCAATGCCTAAAGACGAACGTTTTGATATGGGCCATATTACCGAAATATTGAAAGGTAAACGTGGAGCTGGAATTGAAGAGACTATATCCGGATACCTTCCAGAGTATTCAGAACGATTTGAAGGTATAACTACACAAAAAGCAGCAAAGGAGGCCGTAGAATCTATTATAAACGAGCTGCCTTTTGAGGAACTCGAATTAAAATCAGCGGCTTTGCCTACGGGAATACCAAATAGCATTAAGGCGTTTCTTCCAGAACCAATTCTTATTCCTGCCGTTAAAGATGTTACTGATGAAGTAAAAACTAAAGAAGCAGCTACCTTAGGAAAATTGTTATCAATTTTACTAAAAGTTGTGGAAAATGCGGAAGAAATGCAAGAGGTAATCAATTCTTTTGACCGTTTAAAAGCATTGTTAAATAAATCTGAAGATGAAGCAGGCTCTACAGTAGATAATCGTTTGCCGCAGATCAAAGCAATTGAAGAGTTGATTAAAAGTTATTTACATGAAAGTTTTCCGCAGGCTGATCTTGAGCTGCAGGTACCACCTCCAGAATTAAAACAAGTGTTTTCAACAACACGCGTTTTGATAGATGATGGTGTAAAGGATATAGTCGAAACTAAAGGAGATGGAATTAAAAGATCAGTTACTTTTGCTTTGTTACGTAGTTATGTTGACATGAAAATACAATACCAAAACACCGGTACTGAAACCCCTGCAGTTACACCATACATTTTTCTATTTGAGGAACCAGAGCTTTATCTTCATCCTTCAGCCCAACGTGTCCTTTTTGATGCATTGTATAAAATTTCCATAGATAATCAGGTAGTGGTAACAACTCATTCGCCATTATTTTTCTCACCCGTGGCCATAGGTACATTTGTAAAGGTTATAAAGAAATATCCACATGTAGGAAAGCCTTATGGACATGCTATTACTGTTGACTTGATAAGAAACCTCTCGGCTAAAGACGCCTTTCAGATTATTTGTTACGAAAACAACTCTGCAGCTTTTTTTGCTAAAAAGGTTGTATTGATAGAGGGGGACTCCGATCTTATATACATCAAACACCTAGCAAAAATATCGAATGAGGAATGGGACTTTGACAAAAATAATATTCCATTAGTAATAATTAACGGAAAGGGAAATGTTAAGAGATATAAGCAATTCTTCGAAGGTTTTGAAATAGAAGTACATGTAATTCTTGATTTGGATGCTATCTTAGATAATTTTGATATAATCGATGTGGATTCAGAAATTACGCAACTTAGACAAGCTTTATTTGAAGTTATTGATGGAATTGCCGAGACTGAAGGTATGCAAGGAGATCTTAATAAAAATAAAATTAAGGAAATGATTAGAGGATACACTTGGAAAGAAAAGTATACAAGGTTTAAAGAGCTTGCTCTAGAAGTTGCTGCTGGAAAGCAGATAACGCAAGAGGAATCAAAGGAAATTGAGTTACTTCTTTCCAAAGAAGTTGATGAAAAGCGAAAAGAAGTGCTTGGCAAAAATGATGTAAAAATAGACCATAAAGATGATTTATTAGCTGCACTACGGAATAAGTATATATACATTCTTTCAAAAGGGGCCATTGAGGAGTATTACCCTGAAGGAGTTACCGGTGATGATAAACCAACTAAAGCGTTAAATGCCTGTGACTTGATTCAGACAAAAGAACAAATTGAAGATTTATGTCCGGAAGTAACTCTTTCTGGAGAAGCAATGTCTGAGTTTGAGGCCATTTTTAAAACAATTTTCGAGTAATATAACCTTAAAAACTATTATTTCTAAAAGTAAACATTAATTGAACCGTTTCTCCAATTAAAGAACTTGTAAGAACTAGTCCTTGCCTCCCTAGTTGTTTGGGGTTCTGTACACCCAAAACAACAATTAAGGGAGGATTTTTAGTGGCAAATAACCAGTATATAGGACTATACAAAGATAACCCAACAGCAGGAGCAACCGACGGAACCCGCGTCTCCGAGAATTCCGGGGCCGGTGCAACATCTCCTGTTTCCGTAACACTGAACGCCACAAATAACGAGATAAGCTCTCCGATAAAACTCGCTCTCCGCTGTGAGGCCAGCTATCAGACAACCGGGACGACAGACATCTCCCTAGTGGACTCCGGGACTGGCAACGCTTCAAAATGGGCCTTAGTTCTGAAAGACGGAACCGATACACAGCCGACCCAGACAGATATCGATAACGCAACATACGGAGGGGCTGTTTCTATTACCGATGTCATCGGTACCGGAAACTATATCATTTGGGCCATCGCCAAGGCCACGGACGATGAAGACCCGCAGAATGACGAATCCGTGGACATCCAGGTCACAGCCACAATTGAGGCAACTGCGTAAAGGGGGCCTTTTAATGGGGGTATATTACGTTTGTAAAATTATCGGAACCGGCAAAGATCTGGAGACGGACGGGAAGGACGACCCTTTCCGTCCTATCATTTCTGAATATCCGGTGAATTGGGTAATGGTCGGGGAAACAGGCCGGGGCTGTCTTGTTTATGTATCAAATCCAATCCCAGAGCTGGATAAAGACCCGCAGGTTATTCCACTTCCGAAGGAATCGAAGGCAACTTTTACCCGGCAAGAGTGGAACCGGTTCGTTACTAAACTGGGTGGTATGAATATAGGACTCTACCCCAACGATTATAAATCGGCCCGTACAACTAACCAGACTGTCGTTACGATAGGGAAAATGTTTGAGCCGGACTTTAGTTTGGAACATTTTAATGTCCGATAAATTGGGCGGTGGTTAAATGGCAGGCTTGCAACGTAGCAGCACAGGAAAACTTGTGCATGAAACCTGGGATGCAGACACTCTAAATAATTATGGAACCGGTGAGGAGATTTCAGGCGGGACAGCTATCTATAACAGTGATGGTTATGTAACATTAGATAACGCTTATCTACAGGCAATCTCTCCAGATGATGCCGCCTCTGATTACGTTATAGAAGCAGAAATGTCATATCCGCAAGTTGCTGACACTAGGTCCTGGTCATATATTTATGGTCGTTATATTGATAATTATCGGTTTTATGAACTAATGATGAGGCGTGAAAGTGAAATCAGTTTTGAGTTAAAGGCAAAAAGGGGCGGAAGCAATGTCTACACTCTAGGTGAACTGCCCTTTACTTATAATACCAATGCTTGGTATAAAGCAAAGTTTTCACTAAATGGCGACAAACTCAAAGGTAAGATTTGGGGCAAAAGCACAACAGAACCAAATACCTGGAATATAGAGACTACAGATTCATACCTTTCCAGCGGTCACTGGAGATTCTCGACTTGGTCTGACACGATGAACCTCGGCGAATTCTCTATTTATACCTCCACAGTGATAGTTTCTACGGGCCTCCCTGCCGGTTATAAACTCCGGGTCGGGACTGCTGTTGCCACAGAGGACGGAACCGGAACCACGACTGTAGATTGTAGTCATATTTCTTTCCCCCAATCTACAGTCGAAATCCTGGACAATTCCGATACCGTCATTAGTACTTTTACAGCGATGAACGATGTCTGGGGCGGAGATGTTTACGAATATAGCCAGCCGGTAAATATCGCATTCGGGGCCGATACATTGAGGCAGGTTCAAAGTGGAAGAAACATCCTTATGGATTCTAAGAGACAGACCCAGCGGTCCAAATCGTTAGGAGCTGATACCGAGCGGGGGACCCAGAGGAGCGAGACGCTGGCTGGCGACTTTAAACGGAAAACCCTACAGGAGACGCTCCTGGCGACGGATACCGTAAGAAAGGTCCGGATGAGTGTCTCAATGACCGGTGATACGGTAAGGCAAAAGCTCGCCGAGATTGTTGCCAGGGCCGATTCAATGCGTAGAGCCAGGGCCGAAAAATCAATCCAGGCCGATTCTATACGCAGGACCCAAAGAAATGAATCGCTGGGGTCTGACTCTCACCGGTCGTTACAGATTACTTCGAAGCTGGTCATGGATACCGTAAGAAGGACCCGGAAAATTATAGATGTCCTGGCTGATACGTTCCGCAGCACAGTAGCAACCTATTTCATTAACGTAAATGGGGATACCAAAAGGAAAGTAGTAAAGGGAGTGGGGCTGTCCCTTGACACAAGGAAAAGTATCATCGTTACTGCCTCAGTGCGAGGGGACTCGTTAAGAAAGATAACGGTAAGGACGGCAGTTCCCTTAAAAGTGGACACAGTCCGGAAGATTTCTCGGAATGTTAATATGCTGGGGGATACGAAACGAGCGGTCTATACCATAACCCAGACCTTGTTCGGAGCTGATACGGAAAGGAAAGTTCAGAGGACTTCACAGATCGGAATCGATAGCCTCAGGCAATCCGTGATTCTGCTGGCCATAAGGGCAGATACTGAAAGACGTCTGATTACAAGGGTCCAGGTAATAAATGACCTGTTCCGGAAGACTCAGGTCAGAGTCGGAAACATTTACGATACGCCGAGAGATGTCCTCACAAAGCTAGTTGCCAAAGCTCCGGATTATGTCGTTAACGAACTAGCTAACAAATATTCTCTGTTTGAGGTTCCGGCAACATATGAAGCAGGGGAATTAAACGAACAGTATGCCTGGAAGGAGGACAATATCGATATGAGGAACTTCAAGCTCGGCGAATCCAAGGAGGTTGGAATTGAACTCGTAGCCAATGATGGGAATGAATTTACAATAACAAAAGCCTCTTACAAATACGAGGACGTTGCCGGGAATGTCCTAGAATCTGGAGAGGCGACCATTGACGATCACAAGGTCTTTATATTGTTGACTCCAAAAGAAACAGGATTTTCCCAGAACGTAACATTTACGATTACCGCAACACCGGCTGAAGTTATTAAGAACGAGGAAACGATAATGGTAACGGTAATAGTTAATGTGATGGAATAAAAACCATACCTTGATGTTACGAGGACAAAAACGTCCGGACACGGATGTCCTTCCGGGACAAGAATGTCCTACCTATCTGGACATCGATGTCCTGATCTGGACAAAAATGTCCCATAAATAATATAACAGTAAATATATAAATAACTGTATAACAGTATAACAGTAATACTGTAGTAACTGTTATACAGTATAGACGTTACTTACGTTAATACGGAATCTTATCGAAGCTTATTACCGGGGAGTATTATTTTATTTATGTAACTTGTATGCCATCGCTTTACGTCCCTTTATTAGTGAAGGGGAGTTTTGCTGGCATAATCGCTTGATGTAGGGTCCGAATCCCACTGCCAGTACCACCTTTGTAAAGACAGCGAGGGGGAATTGACTTTGAGGAGTCCGATTGGCTGGGTGGGCGGAAAAAGTAAGCTAACGAAAATCCTTCTGCCGTTATTCCCGGAACATAAGTGTTACGTTGAAGTTTTCGGTGGAGCTGGCTGGGTGTTGTTTGCTAAGGACCCCAGCAAGGTCGAGATATTAAACGATTACGACGAGGAGTTAATGAATTTCTGGTCGGTGGTGCAAAACGCCCAAGATCAGTTAATTGACAGTTTTGAATACGAGTTAATCAGTCGGTCCCGGTATAACGAGTACAAGGAAAAGTTTAAGGCCGAAGACTTTGACGATTCGATTGAAAGGGCTAAGGTCTTTTATTACCTAGTCCGGGCTGGTTTTTTGCAGCCATGATGGATAACCCCATTTTCGGAACCGGTTCCAGTATGCGTAACGGTCTAAAATTGGATAAAGTTAAGGACGACATTAATGCTGCGTATGACCGGCTGCAAACAGTAACCATCGAGAGTAAATCCTTTGAGGATATGTTCCGGATTTACGACAGCCCGAATACTTTCTTTTACCTGGACAGCCCCTACCGAAATACAAAAGGTTACCGGGTTGGTAAGTTTACCGATGAACAGTACGAGCTGCTGGCAGACTCTTGCCGTGATGCAAAGGGGAAAAGGCTTTATACGATTAATGACGATCCCTTTATCCGGGAACTGTTCCAGGATTTTAACATAATGGACCATGAAGTTTTTTACTCTGCCTGCCGGACCAGTAACGGTCGGAGGAAGTTTAAAGAGCTGATTATTACGAATTATGAGCCTGGGGAATTGGTAGCGTAAGCTTAACTCTAATTAACTTCCGGTAAACTGAATATGCTGCACAAATCTAGACATAAAGTTATACTGTTATCATTCATAATTCGTCTTTGCTGCAACAAGGATTCCAATGCCGATAATAATACCACCCCAAGAACGAAGGTCCTGTAACAGAAATAGTTTTATTGTAGGATTCATGGGGAAATTTAAAATTAAGCCACCAAACATCGCAAACATTCCTATTACCACAAATATGGTGAAAAGTTTCCAGTCAAAGCATTTCGCCCGGATTATTTTTGCTAATCCAAGTGAAGCAAACATTAGGGGATAGAAAATAAGCTGTATACATGTCTGATAAAAGATTATCTTATACATTTCAAAAGACACTTTAAAGACTTCTGCCAGATGTTTATTAATTTTACTGAGGATTATTAGCAAAACAGTAAACAGGCAAAATCCTATTACAGTTGCAAGGTATTTATTTCTTGTTAAAAAGTTCATATTTCACACCTCAGTGTTTGTTTTTTTTAGAATTTAGTCAAATAAATAATGACAGCAATTAAATTCGGTATTCCAACAAGAAAAAGCTTGAAGGACCACCCTATACGTATTTTACGATTATCGTCAGTTTCCGTCGCCAAATTTGCCCTATTCCTATCTCCGCTGTTTAGGGCCCCAGAGAAAACGGCTGAAAACCCCAAACATATAGCTGCTGTTACCCCGGAAATCGTGGCAGCAGCGTTCCAATCACCCAATATAACAGAAAAGAGAAGACCTATAATTACAAAACCTAATCCGATTCCAAAGGTCTTTAACAATCCTTATCCCCCTTTCTTTAGCCGTAAAATATGCACTAAGCCTCAATTTCTAAATCCTGAAAAGATATTCACGATTTAGTCAGGGAATATAAAGTTAATCAGAATCAAACTAGCTGCGTAAATCAATGTAAAAATTATCATCCACTTTATATATGTCCCATGGTCTTCACGCAGCCATTGAAAAAAGCCTCTACCTTCCATCCAATATTTTACTATGTTGATAGAGTGGAAGATCATTAGTATCGCACCGATATAAAAAAGTGTTTGGAACCACATAGGATAGATAATGTTAGGGTCAAATAAAAAATCTTCAAAGATAAATGACACAACGAAAAGAGCCATCAAATTTGGCAACCCTACAAATATAAGGTTCCAGGCTAATTTTTGTTTTGGTCTACAATAGTTTTCCGTTGGATGTTCGTCGGATACTGCTGCCCTATTTGCTTTATTTTTACTTGTACTAGGAAAATCAGATAATATTGCCGACAAAATTAAAGTTATAACGGTTGTTGTCCCTGAAATATTTATCAGCGTATTCCAATCCTTGGACGAATAAGAAAGTGATACTCCTAAAGCAACTATAAATATCCCTAAAGCTAACGATTTAAACAAATTTAGCCCTGCCTTTTTGGGAACTGTTATGGATATTATAAATATGTTTCTTCCGTGTGGGGGAAAAAACTATGCCGGAATCTGTCCTTTTATGTCAAAAACAAAAGTGAGCTATCCCGTTGGTTTTTACTGGATGCCTATTACAAATGATAACTACTGAATTAGTTTGGTAAAAATTAGGGATATTCGTTGTTTTTCATGCTTATTCAATGTCAATATATAGGATTCTGAAGGGCTGCGTGACGCAATATATAGTAATTGTCGTTGAGACCTAGGAGCCCAGGTATTTTACGGGCTGAAAGGACACATAAAACCGAAAGAAGGCATTCAGAAAATGGCACGATCAAAGGGAAATAACCTGCGAAAGCTACCGCCTGGACGTCCCGGCAAAAATCTGACCGCTTCTCAGAAACAAGCAGCAGAACTGTTTGCCATTAACGATGTCAATAACTATTCAGTTGAGGATATCGCGAAGAAAGTCGGAGTTAGCAAGCGGACAGTATATCGTTGGAAAAAGAACGAAGAATTTATTGCCTTTACAAATATTGTAGCAGAGAGAGCAATGGAGGGCTTTTTATCCGAGGCATACTCCACGTTAAAGGCCATTATCCGTTCCGGCAAGTCTGATTCTTCGAAGCTTAAAGGAATTGAACTCGTTCTAAAGAACCGGGGCCTCTTAACCGATGTCCAACGAGTGGAGGCTACAATCCAGGACAACCGTTCTGACGAAGCCATTGACCAGGAAATCGAGGAACTGGAACGGTTGCTGGCTGATATGGACAGCGATGACCAGCAAGAAAAAGCTGAATAAAACTCATCGGTCTTTCTATCAATATGCGATGATTAGAGTTATAGTGGAGCCCAGCATTCCCAGTAATCCGTTGGGTTATCCGGGAAAAAACTCATCGTATATTTTAGGAGGCCGACATCATGTTCGAGCAGTTCATGGAAAAATTAAAACAAGAAGGTAAGGCGGGGTCAACTCTCCGCCAGTACCAACCAGTTGGAATAGGTTTACCGGTTGGTTGTCCCTCTTAAACCAGACCCCCTACCCACCGGGGGACGGGGGGGCTGGGTGCAGGGGGAAAGGTCCTAAAACGAACACACAGTTTTCACGTAACTCGAACTCCAACGATTACCAACGTGGCCCTGCGTTCCCCACAGTTACCCAACGTCCCATCAGCACCAATCCGATCCCCATCGAGTCCTCTGCAATCCACGCAACACAGCTAGACATCGCCGACTTTAAACGCTGGGCTACTCAAAATTATATACCCAGGACCGTCCAAATTAATCTTATACATTTAAACGCCTTTTTCCGGTGGTTAACGGACCAGGGCGTTATCCCCGATAATCCCTGCCAAAATGTTGAGCCGGTAACGGTACAGCAGACAGCCCCACGCTGGTTGAACCGAGCCAAACAAAATGCTCTAATCCGGGTAATACGTAATCACGGGAATCGGGGGAGTTGGCAATTGTAACCCTAATGTTACACACAGGAATCCGGGTTGTGCAATCTCAGGCTTACCGATGTACAAATTGGTGAACGTAAAGGTACGGTTACGGTACAAAACGGTAAAGGGGGTAAATACCGTGAGGTTCCGCTCAACCTGGGTGCTCGCAAGGTTTCGGAGGCTTATCTGGAGGAACGCGGAGATGACGGTATGTACCTGTTTCCTTCACAACGCTCGCCAAAGACATCGACCAGGGCAATACAGTTAATGCTCAATAAATATCGTAACCTTACAGGCATAGAGGTTACCCCGCATACCCTACGTCATACATTTTGCCATGAGTTGGTTGTACGTAAAGTACCACTGGACGTAATCGCAAGGCTGGCAGAGCATATGAAGCGGGACGGGTCCGCTAATATAGTAATGGGTAGCACGTTATACGCTGCCAAGTGAAGATGATCTGGCCAGGGCTGTTGAAGAACTGTCATGGCTATAGTGCGAATGGGCGACTCAAAGTTAGCATTTTTTTATAGAATAATGGTTTTTATTGAGGTAAGACTATTTGAAGAAAGTTTACTTTGGTCACCAAAGGAGCATTAAAATGGTAACTACCTTACTTTATCCGGTATTTCTTGTGCTAGTTTTCATTCTTTTACTTATTTTCATCCCTAAAAAAGATTATAAAAAGTTTTTTATTTATGGAGTTCTTATAGGCGGAATCGGCGATGTTTTGGTGGTGGGCATATTTCAGAACCTTCTTCATATTATTTGGTTTAAAAATGCCGGAATATTTGAGGTCTTGGGGCAGAATATTCTCTCCCCTCCGAGCTGGACTTTTACCGTTATGATATTTCTTCGATTTTTGCCGAGCAGACCGCCGTTTTTATATGCTTATTTAATCGCCTTTGCCTTCGCCAGTGTTGGTTTTGGTTATTTAGTCCAAAATGCTGGGTTATTTGATTTTAGACCATGGTTTTATCCATTTTTTAGCTGGCTCACTTTCTTGGGTTGGTGGAGTTTCGCAGCTTGGCTATTTATAAAGACAAGCCTTTTAGCAAATCCTGATTATACATCATAGGTTATGCTTATCACTAACTCTAGGAAATTTACCGACCGAGTTCAATGCTCGGTCGTTTTTAATTTGCCCATATTAAATGAGGTGATTAACTGATTATTTACTACGCCGGTGTAGCAGGTCATGTAACCGCATTGAATACAGCTGTGGCTAACGGCTGCAAACATTTGATGCTTTCGTTTTATTATAAAGACTCCCCAAAATCAATTAGACGTATTGGAATTATTAAGCTCCGAGGAGGGTTGAGTACATGATTTGCCATCTTATTAACGAAAACTGCTTAAAGGCTTTACGGGACCTTCAGGAAAACACTGTAGATTCAATTGTTACCGATTAAAGAGAGCGCAGCATAATCCCAGTTATGCCGACACGCTTCAGGTTCAATTCTGTGGGTGCAAATAAGCCTTAAACCGTTATATTACACCATTACGTAACCACGTAATTAGACCCGTTTCTGTACATCTTAAGGGAATGAGGTGGCATGGATTACTGACATAATGAACTCGGAAGACATTAGACATAGACTGCAAAGGTTACAGAAACGAGCTAGATTGTATGAACAGTTGAAACAGACTGAAGGACTGGATGATGAACAGTCTGAAGTATACTTAGGAGATCTAAAAGAAATCGCGAGGTTAAGACGGGTAATCCGGGCAGAAACCGATACCTTGTATTTTATGTATGAATACTTCAGCGATGACCGGAACCCGGAAAACGATCAAAACCTTATCCCAGCCGGTACATCAATTGCAAAAGCCCCGGACTTTCACAGGCAGCTTTGTAACGAAAACCGGCAGCAGGATGCATTAAACTTTTATCTTACAGGGGGGGAGCGATCTAATCTCTTATACAGTATAATGTAATTGAAATGGAATAAATTTAATCATATTCTTTTGAGAAAATCAAAAGTGAAAGAGGGAGAAAGTGAAACTACCAGTAAAATGTATATTTGTGTTTCTGGCGGCATTAACCATTGCAGTATTAATCGCGGGATGCTCCAGTTCATCAGACAACCAGACAACAGAAGAAAACCAAAAACCTGCCGCCGGTAAAGACACGCTTAAAGTCCATTATATAAACGTGGGGCAGGCCGACTCAATCCTGGCCCAACTGCCGGGCGGTCAAAACATATTGATCGATGCCGGTAATAATGCAGATGCAGACCTGGTGGTAAACTACCTTCGCCAGCAGGGAGTTAAGCAGCTGGATCACGTTATCGGAACCCATCCCCATGAAGACCACATAGGTGGACTCGATGTGGTTATACAAACTTTTGATACCGGCAAGGTCTACCTGCCGCGGGTGTCTCATAACACTAAAACCTACGAGGATATCCTTCTGGCAATCAAAAACAAGGACCTAAAAGTTACCGGGGCTAAAACCGGTACTAAACTGGACACTGTTTTCGGTGTTGATGCTGTTTTTCTTGCGCCCGGCAAATCCAGCTACGATGGTCTTAACAACTACAGCGCAGTACTAAAACTCACCTATGTCAGCACCAGCTTTTTATTCACAGGTGATGCCGAGGCTGAATCAGAACAAGAAATGCTGTTGGCCTCCTGGCAAAACCCAAAGGCAGATGTACTTAAAGTGGGACATCACGGCAGTGACAGCTCCACCACAGCAGCATTTTTAGCAATAGTGTCCCCTGACTATGCCGTTATTTCTGTTGGCAAAGACAATGATTATGGGCATCCTCATGCTGAAACCATGGCCAAACTTGTTGCAGCAGGGGTTCAAGTTTTTCGCACCGACCGGCAGGGGACTATCGTGGCCACCAGCGATGGAAAGAGTATAACATTTAATAAAAAAGGCTCACCGGTGAAAGAACGTGCCCCGGGTTCCTCTCCGCACGCGGCAAAAGCGCCAACCAATGTTTCCTCATCAGGCAGTGTGGAGATAATAGGTATAGACCTGGGCAGAGAAATAGTTACTATAAAAAATACCGGCGGCGACCCGGTAGACCTTTCCGGCTGGAAGCTAGTCAGCCAGAAAGGTGACCAGGTATTTAATTTCCCGGCAGAGACAGCTATAGCCACTGGAGAGGCCTTGAAAGTAAAGAGCGGCCCCGATGCGCAGGTCGGCTCCAATTCCCTGGTATGGACAAACAAAAACATTTGGAACAATAATGGTGACCCGGGTGCACTTTATGACTCTGATGGAAAATTAGTGTCCAGATTTCCGAGGTGATTGAATGCTTGTGATTGACCGTTTTGAAGGGGAATGGGCTATAGTGGAATACAATAAATCAACCTTTAATATTCCCAAAACCTTATTACCCGAGGAAGCTAAAGAGGGTGACGTTTTAAAAGTGACCATAGAAATAGACAAACAGGCCACTAAAAAAAGTAACAAAAAGATAAACGGTTTAATAGATGATGCTTTTGAATAATCGATTCAGGTGAATGGCTAAAACTGAGATGACCCTGGAAAATTGCATTGCGGGTGGGAAATCAAAATAGTTATTTAAAATTCGGGTATAAAGCTCGAATTTTTTTGCTTTATATGGTGGTGATAGCCAATGTGAGGGGTAGCTAATGTGGCTCACATGCTACATTCTGCAGTAACCGGACCGAGAATATTTGACTCCTTGTATAACATAAAAATGTATTGACACATTAAGTGTTATAACTTACAATATTAATTGTTAGCGGCCGCGTTTTTTTTAGTTGGAGGGAAAGAATATGAATATCCTGGTTAAGGCTTTAGTTATTGTCGGTCTGGTCTTTGTTGTTGTAAACATTGCTTTGATAGGGCGGTTTTATCTGGGAAAGCAGAGCATTGAGGTGAGCAACCGCGAGATGACACAACATAAGATTGACCTTGAAACGGTTGATCGTCTGACAGTCTACCCAATAGTTGATCTGCTGGCTAAAGGAGAAAATTTAAAAACAGAACCCGGAACATCCTTTCTTGTTGCAACAGAAAGTGATAATATTCTATTTGATGTTGGTTATAACGTAAAACAAGAAGAAGTTTCACCTTTGTTATATAATTTAAAACAGTTGGATATTAGTTTGGACGATATTAACGCCCTGGCTATTAGCCACAATCATGCTGACCATGTTGGGGGATTGTGCTTTAAAGATAACAGGGTAGAATTGACCAAAGGTTTTGTTGATCTTCATGGGAAAAGTATTTTTACTCCCGTACCAATGACCTGTGATACGGCAGTGGCTAAGACCGTCGAAAAGCCATTGTCTATCGGTACAGGCGTCGCTAGTACCGGACCTTTGGCTGAGCAGATGTTTATCCCTGGTAGGCTTAACGAACAGTCACTGTTGGTTAACGTTAAAGAAAAGGGACTGGTACTTATCTCGGGTTGTGGGCATCCCGGTATAATCAGAATGGTTAAGGCTGCTCAAAAAATTACCGGTATTCCCGTTTATGCTGTGGTTGGTGGGCTGCACCTGTATTATACTCAGCCTAAGGCAGGATTTTGGGGAAATATCTTTGGTAGCAGTAAACTGTACTGTGGGACTCCAAGCAGGGAAGAAGTGGTTAATATAGTGAACGAACTTAAGAAATTGGGCGTTAAGAAAGCTTATATATCACCCCATGATGCTGATCAACCTACTTTAGAAATATTTGCTGACCGGTTTGGAAAAGATTATGAGCCACTCACTGTGGGCAATTCGGTTACTTTTTAACAGATAATCTTAACGACAAAGGAAAGAGGTTAAGTAAATGTACTTAAGGGTCAAAAAGGACAGTGTTACCAGCATTATTCTTTTTATCTTTAACGTGTTTTTGGTGGAGAGAGGGGTAACTTCCGTGCCGCTCAAAAAAATATTTAAGCTGCTTGAGCCTTTTGAAAAAAGCGAGACATCGATCAGGATGGGACTTTCCAGGGGCGTACAGAAAGACCTGTTTGTTAACGAAAAGCAGGGATCAGATGTTTATTATCGTTTAACAGACCAGGCTATACAGAGTTTTGATTATTGGCAGCGAATCCTGGCCCGTTTTCAGTCAAGAATTAAGTTGCAACATAAAGAGTGGGACGGGAATTGGAATATAGTATTGTTTAATTCAATAAATCTAAAAAAATCTGTAGGTGACATTGATCAATTTACAGAGGCGTTGGAGCAGATTGGCTACGGCAGTTTGAGTAAAGGTCAATGGGTGTCACCATATGATTTCTCCGGTGAAGTGCAAAAGTTAGCGGAAAAATTCGGTCTGAAAAAAGAGATGTTCCTTTTTCAGGGAGGTCTGCAAAACAAAAAACCGGAAACCATTGTCTCTGAGGTTTGGCCGGTTTGGAAGTTGGCAAATAGGTACAAAGAATATGAACAACTGATACATGAATGGGCAGGTAAATTAAATGCGGAATCCAATCCCGGCAGGGTTCTTACCTTCCTCTACCTTTTGGGCTCGGAGCTATTTGAAATCATTCAGGATGATCCGCAACTGCCGGTGGAACTACTCCCGTCTGATTGGCAAGGTCCTCATGTTGCACGTAGGTTTTGGGAAATTAGAGAACAGGTACTTCCAGGGGTCAACAATTATGTCAGTACAATTATTGAGGCATAAGTAAATTGAACTACTCCCGCCTTCGCTAGAGGCGGGGGTCTTCTGGGGAAATGATAAATTCTTTTTTGACTTCGGGTATTCGTTCGGAGTATTTTGTTTTTTGTCTGATTTCTAAGACTCCCACTTCTATAAGTGGGAGTTTGCACTGTTTTCAGGTGGGGTGGAATCCCACCAGTTGGGGACACACCTCCGCAGGAGGTGTGTCCCCTTTCCTCTTAAGCCCCGATGTTCAGCTTTAGGTGAACGAGTTCACTGGTCTTTATGCTTTTTAAAAAATCCTTATTGTGGGAATAATTCTGGTAAATCTGTCTGATTTCCACGTTGTCATACCTGCTGGTAAGGTGATCCCATAAGTGATAAGCCTGCAAAATCATTTTTAATTTTAACTAATTCGGTTTAAAAGAGTAGTCATATCTTGGTCGGCATGGTCAGTAGATTTTGGGCAGTAATTTTTTGAGTATGGGTCGGCAAACCCGTGTTTTCCGGTGTATGTCTTAACCTGAACGTTCTCCTTCTTTGTCAATATTGATGTTAAATGATGAACATTGAATGATTTTTCTTGCGAGGGAAAGAAAAGCAGTACAGGGCATTTAGGTTCTACTTCAAGATGATCTCTTATTCGAGACCCGTAGAAGCCTATTGCAGCATCGCATAAACCTTTTTCTCCGCTGCATAGCCAGGCAACCGTTGCCCCCGCACTATAGCCCACGGTACAAACAGTCTTGTACCTGCCTTTTAAGTCGTTTATTAGATTCCTAATTTGACTAAAGGCCATTTCAAAACCAATCTGGTTCATAAAAAAGCTGTATGCCTTATCCTCTTGTTCGTAACTGAAAGACTTTCTGTTGCCAAGCATGTCAGGGCAAAGAACATCAACTCCGGCCTGAGATAATCTTTCACAGGTATCAATTATATGCTCATTGATTCCATAGATTTCATGGAGTACTATAACCACTGTAGTGGAGTTATTCAAGTAAGTTAGCATATTAGGTCCTTTTTTGTTTATTATTTCTATCACTATTTTAGCTATTTCTGGCAAATTTGCTCTTTCCCTGCCGGGAGAAAAGAAATTATGCACAGAAAGTGGTGTGATGTTAATATATACAATGGAAAGGAGCAAGTCAGGAACCGTCCCCACTTGCCAGTAGGGGGGGTAAAAAAATTCCCTCCGCCGTTTAACTGACCGAGGGGAATAAGGTAATTCGCAGTGTGGCTTTTATTATGTACTGGGCTTTCTGTTTTTATTTATCAACGGTAGGATCTAATTCTTGTACGAAAGGAATTTCAATATAAAAAGTTGTTCCCTTGCCGGGTTTAGTGTTAAACCAAATACGTCCTTTGTGTACCGTGGTGATCGCATAATTCACCATGTACAGTCCAAGACCTGTACCGCTTTGACGCCCGTGAACAAATGGCTCAAAAATTTTATCTTGAATCTCCGGTGGCACTCCCGGGCCGTTATCTTCTATAGAAATAAGGACTTTGCCTTTTTCTTTAAAAATATTTAACGATATTTTTCCGCCATCCGGCATGGCTTTTATGGAGTTCTTTAAAAGGTTATAAATGGCACGTTTAAATAATGCCACCTGTAATTGAATCTGTACGTTGTCATCGGCGGAAAACTCTAAGTTTATGTTTTGTACATTGCAGACCGGTCTTAATTCTTCAATGATTTCTTGGCTAACAATCACCAGCGAACATGGGGTGAAACTTTCCTCTTTAAATATGCCAAGTAATCCATTAAGCATATCTGTCAGGGAGTCTACATTGTCCACTATTTTTTGAAAATATTTTCTTTCTTTATCGGATTCAGAGACCATACTGCCCAGTTGGCCCAAGCCTCGTATGGTGGTTAAAGGGTTTTTGATATCGTGTACAGTTGTCGATAAAAGACTTGCTGTTGCCAATAACTTATCCACTTGGTCATTTTTAGCGTTCGGGCGTATAAAGTTAAGGTGGCTTTCAATGGAATTAACACAGGCCTGGGCAATATTAAGGCATCCCGGGTGAGCATACTCTACCGGCACAGAAATAACCAGTGCTCCCACTATCTTATCATTTTGAATTTTGATCGGTATTCCTAGACATGCACAGGCTTTACAGGGTTCACAATAGTGCTCAACACCATAGATAAGAACAGGTTTCTTTTGGGAAAGTGCTGTACCGATGCCGTTATTGCCAATATACTGCTCGGACCAATTTGCCCCTATATCTAAACCGATTTTACCTCCACCTATTTCATAAGGTGTTCCTTCTACCCATATAATCCACCCGTCCTTATCTGCTAAAACGATCATATGAGGTTTGCCTTTTAGCATCAGGGAAAGGTGTTCCATGTATGGTTTTGCGACTTCAATTAATTTAGAGTTATCCTTTTGCTTTTGTTTAAGCTCCTCTTCAGTTAAAAAAACGTAATTAATATGATGCGGGCTGACTCCTAATTCTTTGCATCTTTGCCATTCTTCCATAATTGCAGGCCTAAAGGTAGGATTTTTATTTGCAGCAACTATAAAACTTTCCCACTCGTCAAACATTTGATTGATAATTGTTTTGGAATATTCTTCGGTCATAATCCATTCCCCCTGAATTGAGTATCTTCTAATTAAGCGATGCTCCTTTTTGCACAAAGTGTTATGCAATAACTACGTGGTATTAGTTAGAAGTTCCTGCGAAATTTTAAAAATAAAATATCGAAAGAATAAAATGCTTAGCTTTTGGAGATTTATTTATCCCAATCTGTTTTTTCCAGCTTGAAAAGGTCATTTACCGAAGTTTTTAGAATCTCGGAAATTTTCAAAGCTACTCGCAATGAAGGATTATAAACTCCATGTTCTATTTGGCTTAATTGAGGACGGGTGATGCCAATCTGTTTTGCTAAGCTGGTCTGAGTCATGTTTATGTTTAATCTTATTTTTTGGATATTATTTCTCACTTTTGAAATCCCTCTTAGTAGTAGTTATAGACTCAATAAGAGCTCACTTACTGTGTAAAAATAGGTGTTCCTACTGTATAGTTTATTCGAAAACATGTCATGCGAGAAACTTTTCCCCCGGTCCTTTCTATTTTTAATTAACCATGATTACGGACATATTAAAAAAAATGTGCGGGGGTGACTTAAATGCTCAGGATCCTTTAAAACCAG
This sequence comes from Bacillota bacterium, assembly GCA_009711705.1. Lineage (GTDB taxonomy): Bacteria > Bacillota > Desulfotomaculia > Desulfotomaculales > VENG01 > VENG01. The sequence continues at coordinate 103,051 of VENG01000024.1, read as the reverse complement.
AAAAAACAGCAAAATCTGTTAATAGATACTTCGGAGGCTTATAACCTGTGGGACATTTTGAATTCTAAGTATCTGCAGGCTGACAGATTGTTGCTATGGAAAAACTATATTCACGACCCAGACTTGCATCATTTCTTTGAAAATGCGGAGGGCAAGTTAAAAAATTCCATGCTGGAATTGGAAAATGAACTTGAAAAATTCGGTATTAAAGGACCGGATAAACATCGAAGCGTAATTAAAACTGCAACTAATGCCGAAGTGATAAGGGATGAAACTATAGCTCAGGACTACTATTTAATTTTACAAGAAATGATAGAAATGCTGTTAAGGGCTATCAGAACATCTACTACCAATGATTACGTGCGCAATATATACTTAAAGCAATTGAAAAACATGCTCGATTTTATGGATTCCTATGTTAAATATCTTAAAGTAAAAGGCTGGTTATCAGTCCCACCCTTATATAAAAACGTTCCTGTAGATGTTAAAGAGAAGCTGGATGCGGGGGAAGCATATCACTTGTGGGACCATCTCACGTATAGATATGATAACTTACATCAAACAGATATGTTTTATACATTTGCTCATGATGCAGAATTTAAAAAAATTGTCCAGACGGGGATGCAGATGACCTTAAAAAAGCAGATTGCAATGTTAGAAAAGGAATTGAGTCATTTTGGCATACCTGTACCAAAACGCCCGACAAATGTCTATGTGGCTCCCCCGGATACTTCATTACTGGATGATGACCATATGTATAGAACTATCTTAACAGGAATTCAAGGAGCAGCTTCTTTGCATGGTCAAGCTTATAAGCAATGTTCTACAAACGACAGAATAAGAAAGATTTTCAAAGAGTTGTTATTTAGTGAGGTCGATTTCTTGGACAAATTAATCAAATTTGGGAAACTAAAAGGCTGGCTATACCCAACTCCACAATACAGGTTGCAGTAATACAGGGACAAGTTGAGGTATCTTGTCCCTGTATTTATAGAATTTGCCTCAGAAAACCTACGGGCTTGTCCCGTGGGATGAATGAGGCATCGCCCGCAGGGCGATAAATGTTCACAAACATATGTTTTAGTGGTATAATTAACTCACACCCAAAACATCTGTTTGTACTATTATCCTGTTTCGAAAGCGAGGTGAAACTTAAGTGAGCCGTTGCAAGAATAGCGCTATCAAGAAACATAAACAATCTAAAGAGCAACCCGCAGATGTACTCGTGGAAAAGTTTCCCCTGCGCCTTACCCAAGACCAGGTTTTACTAGCCCGCAGTCTACAAATGGAAGCAGCAAAAGTCTGGAACGCTGTCTGCAATATCCATCGCACAGTATATCGCAGATATCGATACTGGCTGCAAGAAGGTGCTATTAAGACCATGCTTAAAGGTAAGTACGGTGTCCACTCACAAACCGCGCAGGTTGTAGTGGAAACATATTTTGAGTGCTGCGAGCGTACCAGAAAGCTCCGTGAGCAAGGATATACAGACTGGAGATATCCCTACCGGAAGAAGAAATTTTTCACGGTAACCTGGAAAAAGCTCGGCATTAAACACACCGGTAGGATTATTAAGCTCTCCAGCGGCCGGGGCAGGAAAACACTAATCATAACCCTGCCTGAAAGACTTTCTAGCGCAAAAATCCATCAGGCACAGCTGGTCTGGCACCGGAATCAATACTGGCTGCACGTAACGGTAGAAAAGCCGGCTCTGTTAAAAGTACAGGGCAACGTTAGTGCTGCCATTGACCCGGGCGAAGTACATGCCGTGACCATCACAGATGGGAATGAAGCCCTGGTAATTAGCGGCCGGTTACTGCGCTCACTCCACCGGTTAAAGAACAAGAAACTGCGGAGTTTTCAGCGGGCTATCAGCAAAACCAGGAGAGGTTCCAGGAAACGCAGGCGGCTTCTGGACAGAAAGTACCGGTTTCTTAACTGGTTTAACCGCCGCAAGGAGCATCTTCTGCACACCATATCTGCCAACACCGTACGCTGGTGCCTGGCCCGCAATATCAAGACAGTCTTCATCGGCAACCCGGTGGGCGTGCGTGAGAAAGAGTGCGGTAGAAAGCATAACCAGCGCATAAGCCAGTGGGCCTTTGGCAAGCTGCGCTCTCTACTGGAATATAAACTTAAACGCCACGGCATTAAGCTGGTAGCTGTAGATGAACGCGGAACTTCCGGCACCTGCCCGGTATGCGGTAAATATACCAAGCAATCGGGGCGCATTTACCGGTGTAGTAGTTCTTGCGGGTATAAGGGTGCTCACCGGGACGTGATTGGTGCCAGCGGAATTCTGGACAAGTCCGTTAACGGGGGTTTTACCAGGGGTCGTAAGCTGCCACAAAAGGTGGATTATCTGCGGCCAAGGGTTGTTGCCCCTAAGAAAGTTGCTTAAACGTATCTACGATGAGTAGTAGTTGCCTATGGACCGGGCCTCCTGGTGCTTTGTGCCAGTTGTAGCTCACGAGGAAAGCATAAGACCTACTCTTTTGCAGGCTGCATTCCGATGACATGAGAAATTGAAGCCTCCGGGCTTGTCCCGGTGGTATGGTTCACTAGGGAGTTTTAGGGATAGAGTAGCGGGGATTATGGAGAAAGATGGATGGTGAGGGGCAAGCGAGAACCGTCCCCGATTGCTAGGGATGGATGTGATCAAACCGAACATAAAAGGTTGTTCCACTGGGACCGGTTTCAATGTCAATTTGTGCGTGGTTCCTGGTTGCAGTGTTGTAACAAACTGCTAACCCTAGCCCCGTACCGTAATCTTTTGTGGTAAAGAAGGGGTTACCGATTTTGTCAATTAATTCCGGTTCTATGCCGGGCCCATCATCTTGCACAGTTAAAACCACTTTATCGGCTTCGGCATATGTGCTAATGTCCACATTTCCACCCGGTTCTGCCGCTTCAAAAGCATTACGTGCCAAGTTGAATATCAGCTGGCGGATTTCTTTTTCATTAAATAAAAAATCAGGAATATCATCCAGGTGAAAGGAAACATTTATCCCGGATTTTATAGCATCCGACTCAATTAGGGGCTTAATTCTTTCTATAAGTGTTTTAAGGTTTTGTTCTTTTAATTCTGAGGGTTTGCTCTTGGCTAACGAAAGAAACTCTGTAATTATTGAATTCGCTTGGTCGAGTTCTTCTATCATTAAACTGTAGTGATTTATATATTGCGAGTTCTTGTCCTTGCCTTGGAGTAATTGTAAAAAGCCTCGCACTGTAGTCATGGGATTTCTTATTTCATGACCGATCCCGGCCGCCATTTGGCCCACCAGGTTTAAACGATCCAAGCGTGCCATTTCTAATTCATACTTTTTGCTTTCAGTAATATCACGGGCCATGGTTGAAGCGCCGACCAGCGCACCGCTTGCATCTTTGATCGGTGATACGGTAATTGAAACATTTATTAATGTATCGTCTTTTTTCAATCGCGCTGTGTCGAGATGTTTTACACTCTCCCCGTTTCTTATTTTTGCTAGTAATTTCGAAAATTCCTCTTCTTTATCATTTGGTATAATGATGTTAACTAGTCTTCCAATAGCTTCTTGTGCGGTATAGCCGTATATTTTTTCGGCACCGGCATTCCAGCTGGTGATAATTCCGTCTAAATCTGTCCCGATGATGGCATCTTCTGAAGATTCTACAATGAAAGCCAGCTGCTGCAGTTGTTGATAGTTTTTAGCCAGTGTCTTTTTTTGTTCTCTGACTAGTTTTACCAATGGCTCTAGTTCCGGGAGCAAGGCGATGGAAGCATTAAGATCATCGTCTTTAACCGCCAATGCAAATTGTTTCAGGTCCCCGCCCAGCTTATAAAATACATACCAGGAGAAACCGATGATGATAGCCAATGTCAATATGCCTGACAAAATTATATTTGTTGCTCCGCGAAGAACACTAGAGTAAATGTGCTGCATTTTTATGCTTGCCCACGTATGGCCGATGAGCTTACCGTCTCGGTAAATGGGATAAGTTTGATAAAGTACCGGTGCTTCAAGAGCGGTTGAATTTAGCTGATATAATAGATCCGGTGTGCCGGTTTCATAAAAACTGAAGTTAGGGTAATTTTTGTGAAACAGTTTGATAAGAGATGGCGGTGTGAAAGAAGTTTTAGCTAGTTGATGGTTTAATTCTTTGTTGTAATAACCCATGCCAACGTCAGGGTGTGAATATGACAATTGCTGAATAATGGGCTGTAATGCAGAGTTTAACACCTTTATTTGTTCAGGTACCGGTTTGCCTACTGCGTTATGTTGTTTCAGTATTTCATTATAAGAAATAGGTAGGTTGATTTCCAGCTGTATAGCAACAGCAAATAATTCCTTCCCTACTCTGTCTTTGATCGATTCTGTAAAACTTTGCAAAACAATGAAGGAAAGTATTACGGATGAAAGGATGACAACCAAAGTTAGAAACATGAAATACCTCTTTGTAAAATGTAAAGGGAATATCTTTTTTAACGCTGTCACGGTGACCTGATCCTCTCTGAAAGTCTTTTTTACCTATTGATTCTGCCAATAGCTTCAAATTCCTTTGAGGGTTTTTGTATTGTTGTGTAGGATAATGTTGCTTGGCCATTTTTATGATCAGTGAAAAGCGGTCGCTAAGCGGGACCTTTTTCCTTGAGTGCGGCAGGATAGTATTAAGCAGAAATCGAATAATCACTAATAATGTAATTTTGAGGATGTTTCTTGAATTGGGGTGGTATCTTGAAGCAATTTTTGCTTGCGCTTCAGTTTCTCACCAGAATACCTGTTATAGTTCGCGGTACCGTTATCGAAGAAGATATGGCCCGCTCTATGGCTTGGTATCCACTGGTGGGATTGTTTATCGGTGGAGGGGCTGCTGCTGTTAATGTAATATTGTCCTACGTTTTTACCCCTCCCGTGTGTGATCTTTTTTCTATCATCTTTCTAATTATGATTACCGGAAATATGCACATGGACGGGCTTATGGATGCTGCGGACGGTTTTTTTAGCGGCAAGCCACGGGACCGTATTTTGGAAATAATGAAAGACAGCCGGGTAGGTTCACACGGAGTAATTGCGGGCTGCATAGTTTTTGCTTTAAAACTAGTTCTCTTGATACAACTACCGCAGGAAATGAAGGTTCCGGCTTTAATAGTAATGCCTGTCTTAGGGCGTTGGTCACAAGTTTATGGGGCGAAGGTATATGCTTATGCCAGGGTGGGTGAGGGCACAGGAGCCTTCACAGACCATGTAGGTTGGCGTGAAATTACATGGGCAACACTAACTGCAGGTTTGGTTGTGGCGGCATTATTTAAGTTCATTGGGATTTTTATAGCCATACCCGTTTTATTGGGAACATTACTGCTTTTTGTGTATGTATATACAAAGCTTAAGGGAATCACCGGAGATTCTCTGGGGGCAGTAACTGAGTGTGTTGAGGTCCTTGTACTGCTTGCCCTACAGCAACTCCCGCCTATACTTTAGTAAGGGGCGGGGGGTTTGCGGTTCTCAATTTTGCTAATATTTATAATTTTCTGCAGGATTGGTTTTAGTAGTGTTGAAGTACCTGTTATACATTAATTCTGACTAGCAGCAGTTTGAGGGAGGTTGTTTTAATGAGTAGTGCAATAGAGATTAACGGCGCTCTTGCAGGAATCACGGTGGTTGACTTATCAAGGCTGCTTCCGGGCCCGTATTGTTCTATGATGCTGGCTGATTTAGGTGCCGATGTCATAAAAGTTGAAGAGCCGGGCCGGGGTGACTACTTAAGGGACTTCCCTCCCAAGGCTAACAAGGAAGGGGCCATGTACCTGGCCATAAACCGAAATAAAAAGAGTATGACATTAAATCTAAAAACTGAGCAGGGAAGGGAAATTTTATTTGAACTTGTTCGAAAGGCGGATGTTTTGTTAGAAGGTTATCGTCCCGGGGTAATGAAAAAGTTAGGCCTGGGTTATTCTGACTTAGAAGAGGTGAACCCCCGTCTTGTTTATTGCTCTATCTCTGGTTACGGCCAGGACGGGCCATTGGAACACAGGGCCGGTCATGATATAAATTATTTGGCACTTGCGGGTATTTTGGGTTTTACCGGTAGCAGGGAAGGAGTTCCTTCAATTCCGGGGGTTCAAGTTGCAGATGTGGGCGGGGGAGCAATGCCGGCGGTCATTTCGATTCTGGCAGCGCTTATGGCCAGGGAAAGGACGGGCGAGGGCCAATACATTGATGTTGCCATGTTGGACGGTGCGGTATCCTGGCTTAGTATGTTTGCCGGCAAATACTTTGTCGACGCAGAAAGCCCGGGCCCGAGCAGTACCATGTTAAACGGCGGTATCCCCTGTTATAACGTTTACCGTACAATGGACCGGCGCTATATGGCTTTAGGGGCTTTGGAACCACGGTTTTGGACTGCCTTCTGCCATGCCGTGGAGCGGCAGGATTTGCTTGACCGGCAGTTTGACACCGGAGCAAAGGGTCGCGAAGTTTATAACCAGCTGGAATGTATTTTTGCCGGCAAAACAATGGGTCAATGGGTGGATTTCTTCAAGGATGTAGATTGTTGCTGCGAGCCGGTTAACAGCTTTACTGAAGTGTTTGAACATCCTCACGTCAAGCACCGTAATTTAATCAGTGAAATGGACCATCCAACGGAAGGAAAGATCCGTCAGATAGCCTTTCCGGCCAAGCTGTCCAAAACTCCCGGCACCATACGGTCAGCACCTCCGGAGTTGGGGGAGCACACAGAGGAGGTTTTAGCCAGCTTAGGGTACACAAATGAGGAAATAAAAAAACTAGCCGAAAATAAAATAACCTAACCCAAACCCCTAACCAAACTAACCAACTAACCAACTAACCCCTAACCAACTAATCAGCTCTTGACTTTAAAACACAAAGTGTTTATAATAAATATTGCTGTTGACGCATAGAATGCGGGTGTAGCTCAATGGTAGAGCATCAGCTTCCCAAGCTGAGGGCTGAGGGTTCGATCCCCTTCACCCGCTCCAGTTAAAATTCGAGATTGATGGCAAACCTGTCTTTTGCGTATAGTGAATGAATTGAATTGAGTAGCTGCAAAATACAGGATAGGTAACGATGCTTTGTCAACAACCTTAACTCCTGCCTGGAAGGCAGGAGTTACTTGTGTTATAAATTGAACAGACTTAGCGAGAAAGGAAATCTATCTATGCATGAGCAGAATATGATTAGAAACTTGGCTATTATTGCCCACGTGGATCATGGTAAGACAACCCTTGTGGACGGGATGTTAAAGCAAAGCGGTGTTTTTCACGCCAAACAAGTGATAGAAGACCGGGTAATGGACCGTAATGACTTGGAGCGGGAGCGAGGCATAACTATTATGTCTAAGAACACCGCGGTAGTTTATGGTAATTATAAGTTGAATATAGTTGATACCCCCGGTCATGCTGACTTCGGCGGAGAGGTAGAGCGTATTGTGCAGATGGTGGATGGAGTTTTACTGTTAGTGGATGCTTTTGAAGGCCCCATGCCCCAGACTCGTTTTGTACTACGTAAAGCGCTTGACGCTAATCTAATTCCCATTGTTGTGATAAATAAAATTGATCGTCTGCATGCAAGGCCGGATGAGGTGCTGGACGAGGTTTTGGAATTATTCATTGATTTGGATGCCAACGATGATCAGCTGGATTTCCCGGTGGTCTATACTAATGGCCGACAGGGAACTGCTTCATTAAAGCCCGGTGAGCCTAGCGCTGACCTGAAACCTCTTTTTGATATGATTGTGGATAGTATACCAGCTCCGAAAGGCAATCCTGAAGCGCCTTTGCAGGTAGGGGTTACATTGATTGATTATGATCCTTATTTAGGCCGGCAGGCAGTAGGCCGCGTCGTGAACGGCATCATACGGGCTAAGCAAGAGGCAGTTTTGATCAAAGCCGGCGGAGAAATGCAACGGCAGCGTCCAACAGGGCTGTACGTATTCAGCAAGTTAGAAAAAACTCCGGCGAATGAAGCTCTAGCCGGCGAAATTGTTGTTGTTTCTGGGCTGGAGGATGTGAATGTCGGTGACACCATAGCAGATCCATTGGAGCCTATGCCACTTTCTTTTATTAGCATTGACGAGCCTACTGTTTCGGTCACCTTTCATGTTAGCAAGAGCCCCTTTGCCGGGCAGGAGGGATCTTATGTTACCTCCCGCAAATTAGGTGAGAGATTAATGCGGGAGACGGAATCAGATGTGAGTTTGCGGGTAAAGACATCTGACTCATCAGATAGGTTTTTGGTGTCCGGACGTGGGGAGTTGCATTTATCAATACTTATGGAGACTATGCGTAGAAAAGGATATGAATTTGAGGTTTCACGTCCCCAGGTGATCAAAAAAGAAATCAACGGTGTATTATGCGAACCGATAGAAGAATTATTGATTGAAGTCCCTGATGAATACGTAGGGATTGTTATGGAAAGGCTTGGACCACGCAAGTGCGAGTTTGTGAATATGCAGCAAAAGGGTGATGGACACACTCGTCTAGAGTTTCACGTGCCGGCACGTGGATTGTTTGGCTTTCGGTCTGAATTTATGACTGACACCAAGGGCATGGGTATTATGTATCACTCTTTCCACAACTACGCGCCTTGGCAAGGGGAAATATTGACACGTTCCAGGGGTTCGCTGGTGGCTTATGAAGACGGGGAAACCACGGCTTACGGTCTTGAGAATGCGCAAGAGCGGGGCGAGTTATTTGTGGGTGCAGGTGTGCCGGTATACAAGGGTATGATCATTGGAGAAAACGCCGGTTCCGAGGATCTTCTAGTTAATGTATGTAAAAAGAAACACTTATCTAATATGCGTAGTTCAACTGCCGAAATATCAACCAAGTTGTCCCCACACCGGCAAATGAGCCTGGAGCAGTGCCTGGAGTTTATAGCCGATAATGAGCTGGTGGAAATGACCCCCAAATCGTTGCGTATGCGCAAACAGTCAGTAAAATAAAGCCTGATCGCTCTACTAACTTCCTAAACTTTTAGAAACCCTTTTAATTTTTGTATTTAATTAACAGTGTATAGACAGACTATGGTTTAGGAAGTTGAAGTAGAGGGGGAGACAGTATGACTTTGTCTGCAATGCGTAGAATTCCTAAACATATAGGAATTATTCCTGACGGAAACAGGAGGTGGGCTGAAATAAATGGGCTCACCAAGGAAAAAGGATATGCCTATGGGCTCAAACCAGGGATAAGGTTATATGAACTTTGCTTGGAATTAGGTGTTGGTGAATTAACCTTTTACGGTTTTACGCAAGATAACACCAAACGTCCTTCACTACAGACTGCTGCCTTCCGTAAAGCCTGTGTGGATGCGGTAAGTATGCTCTCGGGCAGAGATGCTTCCCTGTTAGTGGTAGGGGACACATCTTCTCCGTCGTTTCCTAAAGAACTTATTCCCTATACTACAAGGCGGGTTTTCGGCAGTGGCAGAATCAAAGTGAATTTTTTGGTTAACTACGGGTGGAAGTGGGATTTGAGTTTCCTGCAGGGACAAAACAGCAGCAGTAAAAAGTTTTTTAAAGGCAACTTGCATAATTCTTTAGCATCGTCAGAACTCTCCCGCATTGACCTTATCATTCGATGGGGTGGGCGCCGCAGGCTCAGCGGTTTTTTACCTGTTCAAACCATCTATTCTGACTTTTATGTTGTGGACGACCTTTGGCCTGATTTTCGTGAAGAGCAGTTTTATAAGGGTCTGCACTGGTATCAGAGCCAAGATGTAACTCTTGGGGGGTAAAATATTCCTGAACAACCAACTGAAGTGTTAAGAGTTTGTAAAGAAAACATAAACATATTATTGCATTGTCATTTTTTTTGTTAAAATGTCCTTTGGAACTATTAATACGGAGGTGGCCCATGCAACTACCTGTTCAGGATATCCTGTTTCACTTTTGTGGTGGACTGGCCTTATTTCTTTTTGGTATTAAGTATATGTCAGAGGGCTTGCAATCCGCCGCTGGAAAACGCTTGCGGTACTTTCTGGAAAAAGGAACCAAGACTCCCCTGCGTGGCGTGTTAACGGGGGCCACGGTAACGGCATTAATTCAGAGTAGTAGCGGAACATCAGTTTTAACTGTGGGATTGGTTAATGCCGGTTTATTGAATCTCAGGCAGGCCATTGGCATTATTATGGGTGCCAACATTGGAACTACTTTAACTGCTTATCTAATTGGTTTTGAAATAAAAGAGTATGCTTTACCAATTATGGCCGTAGGGGCAGTTCTGCTATTTTTTTTGAAACAGGAAAAGGCAAAGTTGATTGGTCAAGTTTTATTTGGTTTTGGAACGCTTTTCTACGGCATGGAAGTAATGGGGTCGGGGCTTAAGCCACTAAGAGATTGGGAATATTTCTTACACTTGATGACAAATGTGCAGGAAAACCCGCTGATAGGGGTAGCCATAGGAACTGTCTTTACTGTTGTAGTGCAAAGTAGTAGCGCCACCATCGGTGTTTTGCAGGAATTAGCGAGTCAAGGTCTGGTTACTTATCAGCAGGCGGTCCCTATTTTATTCGGAGATAATATTGGCACCACGATAACAGCGCTGCTGGCTGCTATCGGAGCTTCTGTTGCCGCCCGTAGGGCTGCCGTGACGCACTTATTGTTTAATCTGAGCGGTACAGCCGTCTTTTTACCACTAACCATTGTGGGTATTTTTCCTGAAATAGTAAGGCTGTTAACTGATTATCTTTATGTATTCCTGCCAGGTTTTGAAGGAGCATGGGCAACCATGAATATAAGAATGCAAATTGCTCAGACCCATGGGGTATTCAATCTTACTAATACACTGGTTCAGTTGCCGCTGGTTGGCTTTTTGGCCTGGGCGGTAACCAGGCTGGTGCCCAGCAGGGAAGGTGAGCTTAGAGAATCTAAATATTTGGAGCCACGGGTTTTGGGAAACCCAGATGTAGCCCTGGGACAGGCCATGCATGAAATCCAACGTATGGGTCGACTGGCCAGGGGGCTTTTCCATGGTGCAATGGATTACTTTTTCGGTATTAAGCCGGATGATAAAGGAGCCGGGCTTAAGGCAATTGAAGCACAGATTAACCTTTTAGATACAGAAATAACTGATTATCTGGTGAAGTTGTCCTATAACCGGATGAATGAGGCTCAATCAATTCAGGCTTCAATATTGCAGCAGGCAGTTACTGACCTGGAGAGAATAGGCGATCATGCTGAAAATGTTCTGGAATTAGCTTGGTACGCTGAAGAGCATGGAGTTGAATTTTCGGATCATGCCGGCAGTGACCTGGAATCCATGGTAGATCTAACAGATCTTACGTTGCAGCAGGCCATGAATGCCATGGAAAAAAATAATGTGGGCTTGGCCAGGCAGGTGCTGCAAAATGAAATTGTCATAGATAAGATGGAAAAAGATTTTAGAAAAGCACATTTAAGGCGCTTAAACGAAAATGTGTGTACCGCAGAGGCAGGAGCCGTATACCTGGATCTTTTAAGTAATCTGGAACGTATAGGCGATCACTCAGTAAACATTGCTGAATACGTCTTGGGTGAATCTGGTGCGGAACAGAGGCATGTGGTAAGGTATGAGCTGGAAAATGACGCGAATTAAAAAATATAATAATAAGAGATTTGCCAAGAGTTTAAGAGTATGTTTCTAATTAAAAGAAGGATTGGATGTTATGGGTAGCTTGACTAATCTCGTAGCTCCATATACAATTAATTATTGACATTGGATTTTAAGCAATGTTATGAATGAGATGTACAGATGGAAGATTGTAACATTGATTTAATGGTGTAGTGGGGGTTTAATTCGGCAATAGGCGCAAAGAATAAATAGAGCGGGGATTAAGGTAAAGCATGGCTAAATTTGGTGGAGGTGAAGTGTTTAATGGCAAACATAGAAATAAACGGCCAGCAAGTTGAAATTGATGAGGATGGTTTTATAGTAAGTCCTGAGCAGTGGGATGAGAATGTTGCAGCATATTTTTGTAAAGATGAAGGCATCGAAGAGCTTACCGACGAGCACTGGAAAGTGATTAACTACCTGCGTGATTATTACCAGCAGTTTGAAGTTGCTCCTATGATCCGGAAGCTTTGTAAAGAGACAGGTTGTAACCTTAAGAAGATCTACGAGCTTTTCCCCAGCGGCCCGGCAAAAGGTGCCTGTAAGGTAGCTGGTTTGCCGAAGCCTACCGGTTGCGTATAATTTAAGTAGAGATTGTAAGCCGGTAGATCGTAGGACAGACAACATTAGACTTCTCCCGGACAAAAAAGACGTTTACCCAAAAAGCTTACCCCACTTAGGGTAAAGCGAAGGGAGAGGTATGTTAGGCGCGGGGCTATTATGTTTGTTTGTGCCTGTTGCCTTAATTCTTTCAAAACATAAGAAATGTCTATATTTACGTGCCCCCTTAAAAACCCGCCAATGGCGGGTTTATTTGTAGTATAATGGGATGAGTTAATAATCTTGGGTTCTATTAAATTAGATTTACATATTATTATTGACATTTGTTCATGTGATGGTTAAACTTATTATGATTGGATGTCCAAAATTAATAACATGCATACTAAAGGAGGCGTAACATTTGAGAATTGCAATGCCCATTGATAATCAAAATGTGAATCAGCATTTTGGAACCAGCAGTGAATTTGCTGTGATAGAAATTGAGGGTGACCAAATTAAGGATAATAAAACAGTGTCGGCAGCAAGCTTGGCACACAACCATGGGGGGTTGGCCGGTCTCCTGAAAAACGAGAATGTGGAAGTGGTGATTGTAGGTGGCATTGGTCCCCCGGCTCAGCAGGCACTTGAGGAATATGGCATGAAGGTTATTGCAGGGGCTCAAGGAGTGATTGAAGACATTGCCATCATGTTTGCGAAGGGGCAATTGAAATCCAAGCCTGTATCCTGCAATCATGGGCATGGTCATAGTTGCGGGCAGCATTAAAATGGGTGCAGTCATAAGGTGAGGTCGAAATAGAATGAACTCGTTCAGCTAAAGCTGAACATCCAGGCTTCAGGTGGGAAGTGGGAGTCATAAAATCAGATAAACTTTTAAAATAAGGTTTTTATATGAACCTTATTTTTTTTTGCAGAAATTGAGTGGTTAAATGGGCAGGATTTAGCTAATAGATGTATAATAATGATTAGACCAGCAAATTTGCTATATTAGAAAACTTTATGTGCAGCAATATTCTAAGAAGGGAATGATGAAATTAATGCTGGCTTTATCAAAGCTATACCCTACATTAAGCTACGCGGAAAAAGAAGGCCTTTTAAGTGAGTTGGAAAGCACTTATAGCCGTTTGCCGGAGACCACTTGCGATCAGTGTGCAACATGCTGTACTGTACCCCCGCCGGGTTACTTGATAGAGTTTTTAAATATGTTTAAATATATACGGGATAATCTTGCGGATTCACAGCCGGAAATAATGGAAAAAGTTGTACGTTATTTTTTCCTCGAATTAGTTGATATAAATGTGAAATGTCCGTTTTTGGATCAATCTAACAACTGCTTGGTTTATCCTGTAAGGCCTTTAAGCTGTAGGATGTTCGGTCTTTTAAGTGAGAAAGATTCTCACTTGGGTTCGAGGCGGCAACTAGATACCGTGGCCGAAAAATACCGGCAGAAATACAGCATCGAACTTCCCCGGGAAGTAGTAGAATTCGAATTACAGTACTGTGACCAAGTTCGCCCTACTAACGGCGGCAAGAAGAAAGTCGCTATAGATTTGATACAAGATATGGCTACTAATATTGAAAATTTAGAAGCAAAGATTATGCCTCAGCAAGTAATTGATGAGCATTACACCTTTGTGCCTATGGCAACTCACCTTGCTTTGTCTGTTTTGCCGGAAGGCGCTAGGCTGAGACGACCGAAGGTCATGAAAGAATATTTGGAGAAGGGGAGCAGTGAAGTGCTTAGTAATTATACTGAAAAATATAAAGGCTTCAAATTTTAAGTTTGGTCTAAAAAGAAGCACGATAAAAAGCAAAAGCCTTCCTTAAATAAGTTTAAGGGGGCTTTTGCGATAATGGTGGTGTTTGTACATAATAGTACTTGCCAGAAGGGGAAATTCATGCTATATTTGTTGTAGTTGGCTAATTGATTGAAAATAAAGTTTAACGACCGTATATGCTGGTTTTATGCGGTTTTTTATGGAAGCTTTAAGTGCTTGTGTTCACAAGAGAGGATGAGAAAAAAATACTTTCTGTTACGGGAAGGTGTTTTAGAAAAAATGTAGAATAAGTTATACTAAAGCAAGTTATTAATCGTGCTTATGCTTTAAGTGGGCATGATTGGTACTTATAACTTATAGTTTAGCAAAAATTAGTGCTAAGGTTCACAATGGGGAAGTGTTGCGGGGAAGATTCTGAATGAGTCTGGTCTGAGGCTCTTCGTTCCTCGAGACACAAGTTACAAATAATAAATAAATAAATAAAAAACAGGAGGGGAATTTTTTATGGCACTACCGAAACCACATGGTCCTGAGGGAAAGCTTAAGCCTCTGTTGCTTTATGGCGGAGAAAGAGAAGCTGAAATCAAAAAGGCAGAAGGACTGCCGAAGGTGTACATGAGTTCCCGTGAAACTTCAGATATCCTAATGTTGGGTATCGGCGCTTTCACACCGCTGGATGGTTTTATGAAGGAAAAAGATTTTACCGGTTCTGTTTTTGACATGAAACTCACCGATGGCACAATGTGGCCCATGCCTGTTACTCTTTCCATTACCAAGGAAGAAAAAGAGGCTCTTGATCTTAAAGAAGGCGTGGAAGTAGCTTTGATTGACAGGGCCACTGATGAGCTTTACGCCACCATGAACGTAGAAGAAATCTACACTTATGACAAGGAAGCCCAGTGCCGCGAGGTATTCACTACTCTGGATGCCGAAGGTCACCCCGGTGTTGCCAGTGTAATGGAGCAAGGCGAATTTAATCTAGGCGGACCTGTTAAGGTACTTAATGAAGGCAAATATCCTGAAAAGTATCCTGATTATTACCTGTATCCTGAGCAGGCACGTAAGCTTTTCGAATCAAAGGGTTGGTCTAATGTAGTTGCTTTCCAAACCCGTAACCCTATGCACCGTTCCCATGAATACTTGGTTAAGTTTGCGCTGGATGGCGGAGCTGTAGACGGTGCTTTTATCCACGCCATTGTTGGTGCCTTGAAGCCTGGTGATATTCCCGGTGAAACCCGCGTTAAGTGCTACGAAGTTTTAGCTGAAAATTATTTCCCGAAAGAGAACATGGCTGTTGGTGTATACCCGATGGAAATGCGTTATGGCGGTCCTAGGGAAGCACTGTTGCACGCCGTATTCCGCCAGAACTGGGGATGTAGTTACCTGATCGTAGGTCGTGACCACGCCGGTGTTGGCGATTACTATGGAGCATTTGATGCTCAAGATATATTTGACAAGCTTTGGGATGGCGCTCTGGAACTGAAGTGCATGAAAATTGCCTGGACATTCTACTGCCACAAGTGCGAAAGTATGGCCAGTCAGCGTACATGCCCCCACGACGCAGAAGACCGCGTAGTGGTTAGTGGCACTAAGTTCCGCCGCACAATGCAAGAGGGTGGGGATATTAATCCCAAGTTTAGCCGTCCAGAAGTTCTTGAAATACTGAAAGAATACTATAAAACTGCTGAAAAAGTGGAAATTAAGAAAGGCGCATTCGAAGATATTCCTGCTACAAAGAAGTAGCTGTAAGAACACTGGATGCTCCCATTCGGGTGGCATCCAGTTAAACAAAATTTTTTATAACAAGAAGGATTTGATTTACCAACGTCGAAACAATAAATAGAGCTTGTGCAACTGGATACAAACTGTTAACTAAGCATGTTATTTTAAAATCTGGATTCATTCATTTTGTCGAGAATTGTCGAGTGACTTTAGATGAATGTTACCAAACATAAAGGTGGATAAATATCAGCTAGTTGACAGAAATAAAAGAAAGTTGGTCAGCAAAGTAAATTCTGAAGAATTTTTGCACTAGAACTGTCATATGCAGGTGAGGCAAAGTAGTATTATTGGCAGTCGTGCAATGTTAAGATTTTTTGGAGGAGGTGGTTATGGAAAACTTGGTGATGTTATTTTAGTTCACCATTATGCTCACCAATTAGCCACTCAAATCCTATTAATTCCTAAAAAAAGGGAACAGGAGGTTAGTAATTATGCCAACTTTTGTAATGACTGAAAAGTGTGATGGCTGCAAGGGTCAGGATAAGACTGCTTGCATGCATGCTTGCCCCAACGACCTGATGGTCTTGGACAAGGAGAAAATGAAGGCTTACAACCGTCACCCCGAGTACTGCTGGGAGTGTCTCTGCTGTGCTAAGGCTTGTGCGCAACAGGCAATGGACCTACGCGGATATGCTGACTTTGTACCTATGGGCGCTACCTGTACTCCTCTGAGAGGTTCTGACAACATTATGTGGACCATTCGGTTCCGTAACGGTATGATCAAGCGGTTTAAGTTCCCCATCCGTACCACTGAAGAAGGTTCTGCTGTGCCGGACGGCGGATTCCCCGCTGACCAGGATGACCTCAAGAGCCCTGCTCTGTTCACCGAGCCTGCATCACTCTTGTTAGACGAAGTTCCCACTCCCAAGTAATAAATCTTGAGAGGGTTAAAACGCTAAATAATGACCACGGAGGAGGTTAATTCTATGCCAATTAATGTTGAAACCGTAGAAGTTACAACTGATCTTTTGCTAGTTGGTGGCGGCATGTCCGCTTGTGGTGCTGCCGTTGAAGCATCCTACTGGGCCAAGAAGAACGGCCTAAAGGTAACCCTGGTTGACAAGGCTGCTATGGACCGCAGTGGTGCTGTTGCCATGGGTCTGTCCGCTATCAACCAATACCTGGGTGTAGGTAAAGGTAAAAATACTGTTGAGCAGTATGTAGACTATGTAAAGCAAGACATGATGGGTATTGCTCGCGACGACTTGGTATATAACATTGCCCGTCACGTTGACGGTACAGTGCACCTGTTTGAAAAGTGGGGCCTTCCCATTTGGAAAGATGAAAACGGCGACTATGTAAATGAAGGTCGTTGGCAGATTATGATCAACGGTGAATCATACAAGGTTATCGTTGCTGAAGCTGCAAAGAATGCCCTTGGTATGGATAACATTTACGAGCGTGTATTCATTATTGAGCCTCTGATGGATGGCGACAGAGTTGCCGGTGCTGTAGGCTTCAGCGTTCGTGAAGAGAAATTCTATGTATTCAAGGCTAAGGCTGTTATGACCTGCATGGGCGGCGCAGTTGGCGTATTTAAGCCCCGCTCCACTGGTGAAGGTCTTGGACGTTCCTGGTATCCTCCCTTCAGCACAGGTTCCAGTGCTTACTTCACATTGAGGGCCGGCGCTGAAATGACCTGTCAGGAAGTAAGGTTCATCCCTGTTCGCTTTAAGGATGCTTACGGCCCGGTTGGCGCTTGGTTCCTGCTCTTTAAGTCCAGGGCAACCAACGCATTCGGCGGCGAGTACATGGTAGAGCGTAAAGATGAGCTTAAGAAGTGGGGCCCCTATGGTCAGGTCAAGCCTATCCCTGCTAACCTGCGTAACTGGCTCGGCATGCTGGATGAATCCGAAGGTAAAGGCCCTCTGTACATGAGGACTGAAGAAGCCATCCAAAAGATTGCTGATGCATATAAAGATGATCAGAAAGCCTTCAAGAAGAAGATGAAGGAACTGGAAAGTGAAGCATGGGAAGACTTCTTGGATATGACTATTGCACAGGCTCTGCTGTGGGCAGCTACCAACACCGAGCCAGAGAAAAAGTCATCCGAGATCTGCGCTGCTGAACCTTACTTCATCGGTTCACACTCCGGTGCTACCGGCGCTTGGGTAAGCGGTCCGGAAGATATTGCTCCGGCAGAGTACAACTGGGGCTATGCCAACATGACTACCATTAAGGGTCTGTTTGCAGTCGGTGACGCCTCCGGCGCATCTGCTCACAAGTTCTCCTCCGGTTCCTGCACCGAAGGTCGTATTGCTGCTAAGGCCGCAATTCGCTTCATTGTTGAGAATAACGATCAGCCTAATGTTGATGCTGCCAAAGTAGAAGAGCTTAAAGAGCTGACCTTTAGGCCCATGAATCTCTTCGAAGAGCACAAAGACTTCACCACTGATCCGGAAATTAACCCGAATTACATTCTGCCGAAGATGTTCATGTTCAGGATCCAGAAGTGCATGGATGAATACGTAGGCGGTGTATCCTCTAACTTCACTACCAACGAATCGAAGTTGAACAGAGCTATGGAGCTTCTGGAAATGATGAAAGAAGACTCTGAGAAGTTGGGCGCACGTAACCTGCACGAGCTCATGAGGTGCTGGGAGAACATCCACAGAATGTGGCAGGCTGAATCCCATACCCGTACCATCTTGGCACGTAAGGAAACCAGATGGCCTGGTTATTACTTCAGGGCTGACTACCCCACCATCGATGAAGATAACTGGAAGAAGTTCGTCAACATCAAGTGGGATCCTAGCAGCAATGAGTGGGAAATCATTGATAGGCCGGTTATCGACCTTCTGAAGTAGTATAGTTTTTATACAGCGAAATAGGGCCCGTGGCCGTTTGGCCACGGGCCCGTATTTAACATAGGTTGGCTGAAGGCAATGGCTACAAATTTTCGTGGGAGCTGGATGAAAACTTTGTAATGATGAGCCGTTAAATCCAGGTCCTGCTTTGGCAGCCTGGGCTTTTTGGTTTTTCGGTGGATATGTTAATCTGTCTCAAATTTACGTAAAATTTACGGATTTTGAGTTAGCCTTGAGAAAACCTTCCCGGTTAACAGCAACACTCAAAGACATTGAAATGTGGGTGATAGAATTGGCAAATAAGAGTATATTGGTTGTTGGTGGGGGAATTAGTGGGCTAACTGCTGCTGTAGAGGCCGCTGAAGTAGGCTATGAAGTCTTTTTAGTTGAGAAGAGTCCCTACTTAGGTGGTAGAGTAGCGCAATTAAACCAGTATTTCCCTAAACTTTGTCCTCCCAACTGTGGTTTGGAGATAAACTTCCAAAGGATTAAAAATAATCCTAAAATTAGATTCATTACCGATTCGGTAGTAGAGAATATAGCCGGGGAAGCAGGAAACTTTGACGTCACAGTAAAGAGTAATCCAAGGTATGTTAATGAGAAATGTACCGGATGCAATAAATGTGTTGAGGTATGCCCTGCAGAGCGGGACAATGCCTTTAATTACGGCATGAATAAAACCAAAGCTATTTACTTGCCGCACCAGTTCGCTTTTCCTATGAGGTATGTCATCGACTGTGACGCCTGTCAGGGAAGTGAATGTGGAAAATGCGTGGAGGCTTGCCCATATGGTGCTATTGATTTAAATATGGAAGCTAAAAATACCACGTTTAATGTAGGTGCAGTTGTATGGGCTGCAGGCTGGGATCCTTATGATGCTAAGAAAATCAGCTATTATGGGTTTGGACAGTCTGAAAACGTCATTACTAACGTTATCATGGAACGGATGGCTTCTGCCAACGGTCCTACTGAGGGTAAAATCGTTCGCCCTTCCGATGGTAAAGAAGTTAATAGCATTGCCTTTATCCAGTGTGCCGGTTCGAGAGATGAAAATCATTTGAACTGCTGCTCATCGGTGTGTTGCCTTGCTTCGTTGAAGCAGGCTACTTATGTGCGAGAGCAGTATCCCGATGCTAAAATATCCGTGTACTTTATTGATATCAGGGCCCGTGGTAAGTTTGAAGACTTCTATACAAAAGTGCAGGCAGAAACCGGTTTGAATCTGATTAAAGGTAAGGCCGGGGATATTAAGGAAGACCCCCAGACAAAACAATTAGTTGTCCATGCTGAAGACCAAGCGGCAGGTAAGATTACAGACGAGAAATATGACTTGGTTGTTCTTGCTACTGGTATGGCCCCCACCACCAGGGACTGCAAGATTCCAGCTGATGTATCTTATGATCAAGACGGATTTGTTGCCTCTGATCCTCAAGTGCCCGGAATATATGCTGCCGGTTGCGTAAAGCGTCCCATGGACGTAGCTGCATGTGTTCAGGACGCCACGGCTGCGACACTAAAAGCTATTCAATCCACGGTGAGGGGGCAGAAAAATGGATAAAAAAGTTGGATTTTATATTTGCACCGGTTGTGGAATTGCTGAAGCTTTGGACATTGAAGCCCTTGCTAAAGCAGGTCAGGAAGATTCACCTGCATGTTGTAAGAACCATGAGTTCTTATGCGGTGAAGAGGGTGTTCAATTAATCAAACAAGATATAGAATCCGGCGAAATTAATGCTGTTATTATTGCCGGGTGTTCCTCCCGGGTTAATTACGATGTATTTAACTTTGGTAAGGATGTTCTTGTTGAAAGGGTAAACCTGCGAGAGCAGGTTATTTGGACACAGCCTGCCGGCGAAGAAGATACCCAGATGATGGCGGAAGATTATATCCACATGGGTATGGCCAAAGTTACCCGGATGGAAAGCCCCGAACCGTATGCACCTGAAGGTGAGGAGCTTGTTAAGACTATATTGGTTGTTGGTGGCGGTCTGAGCGGTATGACAGCTGCCTTGGAATCAGCAAATGCCGGTTACAAAACTATTTTAGTTGAAAAGGCTGACTCATTAGGTGGATGGGCTGCTAAATTATATAAAATGGCCCCAATTAAGGGATCATTTAATGAACTTCAAGATAATTTTATTCCCGAATTAATCAAGCAAGTGGAAGAAAATGCTAATATAACCGTATATACTGGTTCCCAAGTTAAGAATACTGCTAACGGCCCCGGGTTGTTTGATGTTACAATTAGCCAGGGTGGCAGTGAGATTAATGAAAGAGTGGGATCAATTGTTTTGGCCACCGGTGCCAAGCCCTATGAAGCCGATAATTTGGGGCACCTTGGTTACGGGAAGTCAGACAAGGTTATTACGCAGGCCATGTTTGAAGAAATGGCTGCCAATGGTCAGCTTAAAGGTGTGGAGAAGATTGGTTTCATTCAGTGTGCTGGATCCAGAGATGAGGAGCACCTGGCATACTGTTCTGCCGCATGTTGTGTTGAGTCCATGAAGCAGTCAATGATCTATAAGGAAATTAACCCTGAAGGTGTTGCTTATGTCTTTTATAAAGACATTCGTTCCACTGGTCAGTATGAGCATTTTTACAAGAGTGCACAGGAAAATGGTGTAATATTTGTTAAATACGATCAGATAGATGATGTAGCAGAAAGTGACGGTAAGCTAGCGGTTACGCTGGACGATGTGCTCATGGGTGAAAAGACCGAGGCCGATGAATTTGATTTGATTGTATTGGCTAACGGCATGGTTCCGACGACTGCGCTGGGTGAGGTAGTTGAAGAGCCTAAAGAAGATGAAGATGGGAATGCCGAGGAAGAGCAGCCCACGCAGCCTCCCGTCATTGAGGCTGATCTGTTGAACCTTGAATACAGACAAGGCCCGGAATTGCCTATATTGAAGTACGGTTTCCCTGATTCACATTATATTTGCTTCCCTTATGAAACACGCAGAACCGGTATTTATGCTGCCGGTAGTGTCCGGGCGCCGATGGATCTGGTTACTACCATAGAAGACGCTACTGGAGCAGCACTAAAAGCTATTCAGTGTGCGGAAGCAACGTCTGAAGGTAAGGCTGTACACCCCAGATCAGGGGATATGTCTTATCCCGAGTTTTACATGAACCGTTGTACCCAATGTAAGCGCTGTACGGAAGAATGTCCTTTCGGAGCAATCAATGAAGACGAAAAGGCCAGCCCGCTTCCCAATCCTACCAGGTGTAGAAGGTGTGGTACTTGCATGGGTGCTTGTCCGGAAAGGATTATTTCCTTTAAGGACTACAATATTCCCATGGTGGGTAATATGCTTAAATCTATTGAGATGCCCGAGGAAGACGAGGAGAAGCCGAGAATCCTAATTTTTGCTTGTGAAAATGATGCTATTCCCGCCCTTGATATGGTGGGAATTAACAGGCTCAATTACAATGCTTGGGTAAGGATTATCCCACTCAGGTGTCTCGGTTCACTGAACCTTATTTGGATAAACGATGCTATGTCCGGTGGTTTTGACGGTGTATTCTTACTGGGATGTAAGCACGGTGATGATTATCAGTGCCACTTCATGAAGGGCAGTGAACTTGCCGAATATCGTTTAAGCAAGGTCTCGGAAACTCTGGATAGGTTGGGCCTGGAGTCAGAGCGCGTACGTATGAGCCAAGTCACAATTATGGATTTTGATAAAATTCCACAGATGTTGGATGACTTTGCTGAAGAGCTGGATGATCTTGGTCCCAACCCCATGAAAGATTTCGCCTAGGAAGTATTGCAATTTTAGTAAATGAGAGATGGTGGGCAGTGTAAAGTGATGCCCATCACCTCTCTATAAAACAAAAAAAGGGACGGCTTTCCTAGAGCCGTCCTGAGCTTTAAAACAATAACAGTATATTAAATTGTGTTGGAGAAATATAAAATGGAAAGCCTCCACTTGATTACTGAATTATAAGGATCGTTGGAACAATTGAACTTGTGTCAGAATGATGGTTTTGAAAGGAGGCAGAAGATGGCTACACGGTTAGATCCCAACCTTAAAAAAGAGGTTAAAGAATATGGGATTAAGGACTCCGATAAATGTATGCAATGTGGCCTTTGCTCTGCAGTATGTCCCCTGGCCACCACTGAAGAATCCTTTCCACGAAAGATGATTAGGCTTACCCAAATGGGCCTAAGGGATAAACTTATTGCCAGCCCGGAACCTTGGCTCTGCTACTATTGCGGTGAATGTTCTGACTTTTGCCCCAGAGGTGCCGAACCAGGTGAAACAATGATGGGCTTAAGAAGATATCTCACTGCCCAGTACGACTGGACCGGTTTTTCTAAGCGTTTCTATACATCCGAGAGGTTCGAAATATTCTCTATACTTGGGTTTGCCCTGTTAATAGGACTAGGGTTTTTACTATTTGCCGGTGAAAGCCCGGACATGGAAAAGGCCAGACTGAGTACATTTGTTGATACGCATGTTATTGAATATCTTGATTTGATAATGGGAGCTGTTTTATCTGCGCTTTTACTTAGCAACGTATATAGAATGGCAAAGTTCCAAATGGGAGACCTAATAGGGAAAGTTCCAATAAGTATGTACCTGGGTGAAGTTAAGGAATTAATTGTTCATTTTATTACTCAAAAAAGGTTTTCCAAGTGCCATGATCAGAGGCAGTGGTTCATCCATCTTTTGATTATGACTTCATACTGTTCGATATTTTTTATGGTAGTAGTACTTCTCAGTGGGTTGGGCGGCCTCTTACCTGCCTTCCAAACGGACGAAGTGCGCTCCATTATACATCCATATAATCTAATTGGTTATTACGCTACCTTTGGTCTTCTCTACGGAACGACTTATGCCATGATAGGCAGGTTGCGCAAAAATAGGCCGGCATACAAGCATACTCACTCAACCGACTGGTGCTTCCTTATTCTCTTATGGTTAACAGCCTTTACAGGCATTCTCATCAATGCATTCCGTTCCATTGGTGTTGACGGTCTACCTCTTGCCACCTATGTGATTTATGTTCTTCACATAATGGTTGCGGTTCCAATGCTTGTTTTCGAAGTACCTTTCGCAAAGTGGTCTCACCTGGCCTTTAGGCCGGTAACTATAGTTCTAACTAATGTTAAGAAAAAGTATCATGAAAATTTAAAGTTTAATCCTTCCTTTGCCAAGCAGGTAGAAAATAAGTCTGTTGAAACAGGCAACTAAACTCGGTTGATTTTGATGTTATTATTACGCCCGGTGGTTTTTCTCGCCGGGCGTAATAATTAATTATTTACTAGAAAATTTATAGTCTTAATTGTAGAAGTTGCAACATCTATGCCACAAAGCAAAAAATTGCGACAATTGGTGTGCCGTGGTACAGCAACTGCGGTGTACCAATCATTTGGCAAAGTGATAGTGTGTATAACTATCACTTTTTTTATTTTTTAGACAGAATTATACGTCTACATTGTGGACATGCAATGCCATAGTGTCATGAATGTATTCACCTTCTTGACAATGTCCCAAAATTGGGAAAATTCAATTAGATGTACCTTTTAATACAGTTAGTTTAAGTGAATTGTGGGAAACCAAACAGCTGCATAGCGAGTGTTACTCTGCAGTCCAGATAGTATGTGCATTTGTTGATTGGCACGAAAGTTGCGACATATAGTACATTAAACGACAGTCAGTGTGCTGTATAATTTCATTTCTCTGCTTGTGGGGCGTATGACGTCATCTAATATGAAGGGTGATGGTTATGGAAAAAAAGTGCGAGATTTAATGACGCCGTTGGAAAAGGTTCCATGGGTAGACCTTGGTGATGATATGGGTGATACCATTCACTTGCTTTATAATTTCCGTCAAGATTGCCGGAGTTGCAATTCAGCAGTTGTCAGTAGTGATGGCAAGGTGGTAGGCCTTTTGACCATGAGGAGTATACTGGAAGCTTTGGAGCCCGAGGCATTTAATGTTAACCAGTGGTCGGTGCCCGTATTCTGGAGTGGGCTTTGGACGGAACAGGTCAAAAAACTTAATTCCAAAAAGGTAAGCGATATCTTTGTGCCTATAAAAATGGTAGGTGTGCACGCTGATGGCTGTTTGATGAGGGCTGTTTACTGTTTTAATAAAACAAAAATGCCCGCGCTGGCTGTCTTAGACGGTCCTAATGTAATTGGTGTCCTAGAGGTCCCGGTTATATATGAGGAACTGTTGAGAAACGGGCAGCAAAACATCTAACTGGAATCCTAGGAGGGATTATGTATGTCGTGGGAAAAAAGAGTGGAGGATATAATGGAATCTCTGCCGTCGTCAGAAGTGCAACCGGATAGCCAGTTGCGTACAGTCTTGAACATTATTTCCGAGGCTGAGGGAAAAGGCAACTGTAACCCTACGGTTTTGGTCCGGGAAGGCGATTTGATTTTAGGGACAGTAAGTAGCTCCGATATCTTGAATGCTCTTCAGCCTCGCTACACTAAGGGACGCATGAAGATGGAGATATTCTGGGAAGGGCTCTTGACTGAGCAATGGCATAAGATAGCTTGTCGAGCAGTAAAAGATGTCATGAAATCGCCGGTGACAGTAGATATGAATGATACCTTGATGAAAGCTAGTCACAAAATGACTAAACATAATGCTAGCATGGTGTTAGTGGCAGATTCTAACCGTATAGTGGGTGTTGTCTCCCTAAATGGGTTGTTCCGTGAATTGAATTCCATAAAATGTGAAAGCCAGGCAAGTGTTATGGCAAGTGCAGGATCAATGTAGATTCCTCAAGTCTTCTTGCATTCAAAGGTATTTACCATAGCGCAAAAATAAGTTACTATTAACTTGAATTTGGTAAACCACAAGGCAAGAGACTGAAGGGGGAATTTTGTTGATTACCGACCGCATTCTAGTTCCAACTGACGGTTCCGAACAATCGCTGAGGGCGGCAAAGAAGGCAGCCCGAATTAGCTAAAGCAAATGCTAATGCGGATGTGAGAGTTATTAGTATAGATAGCATCCCCAATAGGTTTGTTGAACGGCACCTTTATTGGGTAGCCGGCGACAAAGGTGATCAGGGTAAGCACATTGAAGATATGTTTGCCGAAGAGCGCAACAGGATATTAGATGAGACAGCATCGATCTTTAAAGAAGAGGGCATTAAAGTTGAGTGTGATAGCGATACCGGTAACCCTGCCCAAAAAATCTGTGATTATGCTCGCAGAAATAACATTGATTTGATAGTGATGGGGACCAGAGGAATGAGCAATATTGGTGAAATAGTTTTGGGCAGTGTTAGTAATAAGGTGCTTCACCTATCTCCTTGCCCAGTACTTCTGGTTAAGTAATTGGCCCTTTATTGAAATAATAAATCGCCAGATTCAGTACTAATAGACCTTCTGATCTGGCGTAAAATTTCATTATAGTAAGTGATTGTGAGTGCTTTCGCAATCACTTAAAGGGAGAAATTTATCATATACAATAAAGATGAAACACAGCGGCAATTAGTGAATTTATTCACTCAAAAGGCCGTCTATTTGGCCACCGAGAATAAAGGTGTCCGCCTGGGCATTTATATAGTAGAGAATGAAATAATGTATTATTCTTGCGCCACCAAAAGAATACAAAAAAAGACCCAGTTTGAAACTTCATTATAAGCGAGGAAATCCAGACCTATCATTGTTAGATTCGGCTTTAGAAAAGCAAGCCAAGAGGATTTTTTGGATTTTTTTAACTTTTTTATACCATAATGGAGTCCTCAAAGACATTGTGGGGTGTTTGGGATGTCAGTATTGGGTGAGATCCTGGTATGGATGGAAGTAAGATTCGGGCGGTTTCTTTTACCGATTGAGTTTGACCAGCAGGAGTCGCCAAATCGGGGACACGCAATCAATGACGGCAGCGGCTGGCAAAAACCGCTGCGCCTAAATAAATTACATACTCTTGGCTTGGTCACCACTGCTTTGCACACTTTGAGCCGCAAGACGTTTATTAAAGATGTTGAGAATCAATCCCATAATTGCTGCCACTACCAACGTGCTAATAAGTGCTACAGTAGTGTGCAGGTAGAACCAGAGCCACAGGTAGGCGGTGGCAATGATGATTGACAGAATCATTAAGGGGAAAGCAATCTTGAAGAAATCCATAAAGGAAATCCGAGAGCCGCGTTTTTCCGCCATACCGATAACCACCACGTTTGCCGAGGCGCCGATGATAGTACCGTTACCCCCCAGACAGGCACCCAGTGAGAGAGCCCACCAGAGGAAGTTCTGCGCTGTATTAATATCGGCATTATTAGCTGCCATACTGTGAATGAGGGGAATCATAGTGGCCACGAAGGGTATATTGTCAACAAAGGCTGAGGCTACTGAAGATACCCATAGAATGAGCATGCCCGTAGGGAATACCACCCCGCCGGTAGCCTCGAGTGCAAAATGGGCCAGGGATTCAATAATTCCAACCTCTTCCAGTGCACCAACGATAACGAACAGGCCTATAAAGAAGAATATAACCGGCCATTCCACGTTATGCAGGGGATGCTCGGGGTCGGAATTGGTAATTAGTAGCAAAAGTGATGCACCGGTAAGTGCTATAACGCTGGACTCCAAGTGCAGGAACTGGTGCAGGAAAAAACCTAAAATGGTAATGCCCATCACCAAAAGACATTTTTTCATTAAGGGAATGTCTTTAAGTTCCTGAGTTTCGTCCAGATCGTAAATGCGCTCCTGTATTTCCGGTGTAACAATCATTTGACGTTTATAGATTAACTGAAGTATAAAGATTGTTACCACGTGAATAAGAATAACCACCGGGGTAAGGTTAATCACAAAATCCAAGAAACCCAGGTGTGTTGCGCTTCCGATCATGATGTTAGGTGGGTCACCGATAAGGGTGGCCGTTCCACCAATGTTTGAAGATATAATCTCTACAATTAAAAACGGAATAGGGCTCAGTTCCAGCTTGCGCGCAATGGCGAAGGTTACAGGCACCATTAACAGCACTGTGGTAACGTTATCCAGTAGTGCCGAACATATTGCTGTGATTGCAGCCAGGGAAACCATAATAGCCAGGGGACGACCTTTGGCCATTTTCGCTGCCTTAATGGCTAGAAATTCAAAAAGCCCGGTTTCCCGAGTGATACCAACAATAATCATCATACCCACCAACAGGCCGATGGTGTTCCAATCAACATAATGAACGGCCAGTTCCGGGTTTAGAATGCCGGTGAGAATCATCACCGCGGCACCTACGAAGGCTATTACCGAGCGGTGGATTTTTTCGGAAACTATTATAGCGTAAGTGATTAAAAATACTGCTGTAGCAAAAGCAACCTGCATGTTCTCAGGTATGGCTAATGCGGAAATTGACTGTTGCTCCATTGTTTGTCACTTCCCTACTACTTTACATTCAAAAATAACTAACTTAAAACTATACATCAGATTTGAATGTCACTTTTCGTATAAATCTGTCACCAGGCCAGCTATCTCTTGAAAAATTTCATGTAGTCGCAAAACTCCTGCTACTTTGCCTTCTTTTAAAACAGGTAGTAAACCTACATGGTTATTGACCATCATGTGTACTGCCTTGATTATAGGGTCGTCTGCTTCCACTGTCTGTAAATTGATGGGACGCATTATTTCTTTTACTTTTTTTTGAGCTTCAGCTTTGCATTTATCAGTGAAAAAGCCGCTCCAAAATACCGGCAGGGCCCATCGGTCGGTAACCACAAATTTAGGCTCCAGTATTTGCAGCAGTACTCTCCTGCTAAGAATGCCGATAGGCTGTCCGTCTTCATCCACTACTAAAACGCATTGGTGTCCGGATGCCGCTGCCTTTTTAAGTAGCGTGATGGCACGTTGTACTGTGTCGTTTGGTAATACTGCGGGACATTTATTGAGGGGAATCATGAGGTCATGCACAATTTTGTCATGCGGCATGAATTTTGTTCACCCTTCCGGCAAAACTAGAAGTTGCTGCTAAACTGGCGGGAGGAATTACGCTCCCGCCAGTAGCAGATGCCTACCAAACACCTATAATCTGCCACCATCCGGCTACCATTACCAAGAGCAGGACGAGGAGCGAAATTAAAAACAGTACAGATCCCGCTTTCAGGTAATCGCTTGCCTTAAGGTATCCAGGGCCGTAAACAATGGCATTGGCTGGAGTTCCGATAATTAACACATAGGCGAATGCTGCTGACAATGAAGTGGCAATGCCTAATGCCACAGGTGAAGTACCGGAAAGTTCAGCGGTTTTTAAGAGAATAGGACCTAAAACAGCTACTGTTGGGCCGTCAGCCATCAAGTTTGTTGTTATGGACGTAATGGTACTGGTGACGGCGATCAATGGTAATCCTTGGGTGATGCCAAAGAAGTCTGCACTGGCCAGAAGTTTTTGTGCCATCCACAATGCTGCTCCGGTTTTCTCCAGCATGCCGCCCATAGAAATGGCTCCGGCGTACAGTAAAACTACACCCCACTGGGTTTGTTGTTCAATGTATTTCCAATCCACCAAACCGAGTATAAGGGCTGCAATGGCTCCCATAACAGCGATGTTACCAAGGCCTATATGGTGGCTTTGTGTGATCCAAAAGAACAGTACGGTTAAAAACAGCCCCAGGGCCATTTTACCTTGTGTTGTCAGGCCGCCTTCTTTAGCCATATCTGCCTTAATTTTTTCCACCGCTTCCCCCAAATCCTGTAATTCCGGCTTAAAGCACTTATTAAGCCAGATGACAACGATGGGAATCATAATCAGGGTGAACGGAAATGCCATCATCAGCCACTGGCCGTAAGTGACAGTGACGTCAAATTGTTGTAAATATCCTATCATCAAGGCGTTGCGGGCACCACCGGAAGGGGATGCCAGGCCGCCAATGACGCAGCCGTATGCTATAGCCAACATGAGCATTTTGCCCAGGCGCGGCACTTTATCAATACCTCCGCTAAGCCCTACAATACCCATGCCAACCGGTAGCATAATGGTGGCAGTGGCATGCTCTGAGATAAAGCCTGCAGAAAGGGCAGAAAATGTGACAATGCCGAAACTGACTCGTGTTACGTTTGTGCCCGACAGCCGGAGAATAATAAGTGCAATACGGTTGTGGATACCATGTTTTACCAGAACAGCACCTATCATTAATGCACCCATAATAAATGCAACTGCATCCGCCATGAAGGTCTGGGGTACTTCTCTGAAATCGGTAATCCCCATCATGACCTGGTAAGACCCAATTGTCAGAGCTACTGCGGGTAGCGGAATGGCTTCGGTAAAGAAACAAACCACCACAAACGCCATTAGGCCGAGGGCATATTTGCCTTCCACAGTAAGCCCTTCAGGTGTAGGCATCAAGATTACAGCTATGGCCACGGCAGCTGCTGCCAGAAAAGCCCTGCGCTGTTTAACTAAATCTCCGAAACTGAACTGCGAGGAAGGTTCCGGACTGAGTGAAGGTTGCATATTTAACGCACCCCTTTCGCATAAAAGCATAATTCCATTGATTATTTTTCTAGTTGACTATTTTTAAAATTAATATTTTTTGATATAACAATTCAATCTTGTAATAATTGCATAATAGTGATAGAATTAAAAGTTGTGGCTATCAATCTTTCTGTCCAACAAGTACTTCCAGGGTACAGCTAATTAAATTGATTAAGGCTTGACCGGTAATGTAATCCTTGCACTGTGGCGTATCTATTAAAGGATGCACAATAGGGATTTTTACAGGATCAGTTATGAGTTGTAAATAGTTCTTGATTGTACCCCACTGCTTATAAGCATTAATAATTTCCAGGGCAGGTAGGTCTTTTAGGTTAGTCTCTAAAACGGTTGTACGGTTTAAAGTCTTAAGCTTCTGGATCACCTCCTCGTTACGGTTAATATGAATATCTTGTTTTTTAAGGTTGAGCCGGTAATTAAAATAATTTTCACATTCGTGTTTTTTCAATGTCTTAATAATTTGATTGGTGATGGTTTTTTCCCGGCGTAACCTTTGCTGCCTTACAGAAGAGCGAATTTTATCCAGATCACGGACCGCTCGGGCCAAAGTTTTTTCTAAAGCTTGGTCAGACTTAGTGTTGGCCCTAAGATCGTGGCAAATGATATAACGTTTTTTTGATTTGCCAATATCTTTAACCCACAATGTGTTGTCAACCGTGAATGCATCACGATCTTGCCACAGGTCTGCAGATGAAACCGGTATGATTCCGAATTCTTCCGGTGGTAAAGATTTAATGCTTGGAAAATTCGGGGGCAGTAGTGGCACGTGATTACTATCACCAGACACCATACATAAATTGATTCCTAATCGTTTGGCTAAATTTTTTTGATTTGCCGAAATGTCCTCGGTGGCAAATGGGCTGTTTTTAATGCTGCAATTAATAGGGATGCCGGGTGGTACAGCAGTTACCAATAATTGCAATGGTTGGTGGTAAGGTTGCACCTGGTAGGCTGTACCTGTGTTGTTAATGTCACATTTATAGCCGACATATTCGCCTTGCAGCGAAGTCACATATAAGAGAGATGAATTATTCAATTGCCGGTGCAGAGTTACAAACAAATGGTTTTCAAGCTGTTCCTGATATTTTGCCAGGCAGATTGTGGCCTGGTAAAAATCATTTTCGCCTAAAGAGCAGTTGTGAAGCTCTGGTAAACTAATATTTTTGTAGCTTAAAGCAATGGGCCGGTTCTCTTGGGGGAACAGCAGCTTCTGGAAAACCATTGTTTTTATTAAACTGGGCATTGAACCGTATTTTTTTTCGTCCAAAGTGCGGGACAAAAAGTCCGACATGCCCAGCTTTTGCCACAATTTATCAAGGTTTGTAATTTGCATTCGCGGATGACGCTGTTCCTTCATTGGATATGTCTTTCTCGACAGGTCTAATTCCGGCATGTCAGGGTCTGCAAGTTTGTTCAAGCTGGTAATAAGGGTATTTACTTTTTCCGGATCAATGTGGTCTATGTTACCCAGATTGGCAATAACTCTTTGTCTTACTTTGCCGTTCTCACGATAACTTTCAATTAACTTCAGGTAGGTATACTCCTTACCATTACGCTTAGTAACGATTCGGCGGAAAAACATTTGATCACCGCCTTATTAATTATTTGAGTCTTAAAAAAGGGCGCAAAAACCCCTCAAAAGAAAGTCAATTAAAAATTTAGAAAGTGACAAATTACATTCCTATACCCGGAAGTGCTCCCAACACAGTGACGGGCATGAAACGTAGAGCCGACAGGTGAGGAATTCTTTTTTAGTATATCTCACCGGTGGATAGTTCTAATCTATTAAGTTCTGATATCTGTATATCTATGTAGTGACAAATTGTGAACTCTATCACTATTTTTTCACATGCATAGTACCATAGGGCCTTAATGAGGTCAATATATTTTTAAATTATTTTTAACAAAATTGTTAAGCATTTTTGTCATTGTCTTTACCCCTTGATGAAAGTATACCTTGCCATATAGGGACTGATTTGACGCGCTTTTTTTAGCGCTGTCACCTAGTATACCCTAGTTTTTTAGCTGCTTCACTTAAGCCATAGCGGTAGTCGGGATGGGCTATTGATATTAATGCTTCGACTCGCTCTCGAACCGTTTTGCCTTTTAGTTTAACAATACCATATTCGGTGGCCACAAAGTCGACGTCATTACGGCTGATGGTGGTTACCGTGCCTTTTTCCAATTGGGGAACGATATTAGACTGTTTTTTGTCATTAGTTGACCTAAGAGTCATAAAAAATTTACCATTTCGGGCCATAGCCACGCCGCGTGCGAAGTCAACCTGGCCTCCGGTACCGCAAAGCTGTTTGGGTCCTATGGGTTCGGCGGTACATTGTCCAAGTAAATCAACTTTACTGGCACCGTTAACAGCTGTGATATTTTCATTTTTTGCAATAATATATGGGTCATTAGTGAAAGAAACCGGTCGCATTTCAATCATGGGATTGTCATCCATGAAATCATATAGCTGCTTTGTTCCAATAGCTGAAGTGCAAATAATCTTCCCCGGGTGTAGTATTTTGTTTTGGTTGGTGATCACTCCGGCGTCCACTAGTTTTACCACCGCATCCGTAAGAATCTCAGTGTGAACGCCCAATTCTTTTTTATCATGCAGGGAATAAGCTAAACTTTGGGGGATGGCGGTTACCCCCAGTGCCAATGTATCCCCGTCGTTGATATAAGTAGCAATTTCTTGAGCAACTTTGATGTCAATTTCAGTCACAAGATCAGAGGAAGCTTCGGGTAAAGGAGAGTTGTCCTCGATGATTAAATCAACCTGAGAGATGTGGATATGCCCGCTGCCGTGCGTGCGGGGCATGTTATTATTTACCGACAGTATTACAATGTCAGCCTTTTGTGCTGCTGCCATGGTGAAGTTTACAGAAACACCAAAACTAAAAAAACCATGCCGGTCCATGGGGGAAACGCAAGCAATAAAAACATTTACCGGCAGACTTTCAGAAAAGAAACGGGGATATTCATGCAGATATCCCATCATTATACCGGATTGGCCGGCCTTGACACCCGGGCGGCTAATGGCGCTGTTAAACCATGAAACATGGCGAAAATGCCGCTCCATACCTTTTTGCATATATTTAGGTTCCGCAAGAGGTAGCATTTGGTGAATACGGACGTCGCGTAGTTCATGTTTGCGTTCTGTGATGGCATCAAGTAATAAAGTGGGCTCTCCGGCCCCCATTGAGCTGACTACATTATCACCGGATTTAATATGTTCAGCCGCTTCTTTTGTCGTGACAAGTTTGTCTTTAAATAACCTTTTTAGTTCACTGGTATTGGAACTAAGCGGGCCTGTTTGATACCAAGCCATCTAACACAACTCCTTATAAATTACTCTTAAAAAGCACCTGGATAATTCGCTTTTGCAGCAAAGGACGTCGTGATTTCTGTCACATTAAATTTTATGTTAATCATATGATAAAGCAGAACAGAGAGTCAACAAAAGATTTGGTAAGTAAGAGAGGGGGGGGATATTTCGAATACTATTTGCTGGTATTGTTGTCACAAAAATATAAAAAATTGTTGACGAATTTATGGCGCTATGGTAGTATGCAACTGAAAAAGTGATATAGTTCACAAGAGTTGTCATTACGATGTATGTAGTTGAAAAATGGTATGTAGATGAAAAATGCAAGGACTGCAGATAAAACGAAGGGTATATGGTCGATGTTTAAGTAGGGGCGATAAAAAAAAGAACCCCCTCACCCGTCGGCTCAATGTTCCGTATCCGTCACTGTGTTGGGAGCACTTCCGGATATGGAAACATATTATTGTCACTATTCACCGACTTTCTTATGAGGGGTTAGTTTAACTTTTTTTATATGCAATTTTGACAAAGCACATTACATCTCACAAATCCAACGAAAGGAGGGATTGCAATGGTTGCACAATCCACAAGTGCCAACTGGTTCAAAAATGTTTTGGAAATACCGTTTTTTGAAGCAGAAATGGCTCGGGTTGAAATGACTAAAGTTAACCCGGGTGAAGAAAGTATGCTACCGGTAACCTTGCTGGCAATTTATGGTGTAGGCTTTGCGGTTTTCTGCAGTTATTCTGTCGTAAATTATTTGTTATAAGGTTCAATGCTCGGGGTGCTGTGGCAGCAGTACCCCTTTATTTTTGTGTAGCATATAAACCCACACTGTATTATTTCCTCCACCCATGACTAACCATTTTGTTTATTTTAACATAGTTTCTTTTTTTACACCACACCTAATTCAGCTAAATATGGTCTGGTTGTTATTATAAATTTGGCAAGTTGGTTTGCGGCATATCGTACATTCTTCTTATAGTAGACATCATCGGGAATTATTAACTTTAGGCGGTATTGACCTGTGGCCTCAATATTTGGCAATTCCCTTTCCAGTGCCGCCCCTAGTTTCTTTTCAATAATCTCTCTTTTCTTCAATAAAGGAACGAATACTTGTTTCTTGTAACCGTCCATGACCAAGTCGATTGCTATATATTCCTGACCTTTACGCGGGCCTTTGCGTGGTTTTGTCTTACCTATCCGATAAAATATATTTTTAGTGTTCGATATCTGAATACATTTCCAAGATTCTACAATGCCAAGTTTTTTACCCAGGGAGATGCAGCGAACCCTAATGTTATAATCCTTAAGAATCACAACAGCCTCGTGCAAAACATCTTCCAAAAAATCATTAAATGCCTGTTGCAAAACGCTCTCCCCTTTTATAATACGCTATCAGTTTTTTTAATAGTGTGGTTTCAAGACCACACTATTTATGATATAATTCACACAGAGTTGTGAATTAATGCACTACTTTTAAGCATTGTACATTTTAATGCATTTTATCAAGCTCGTGTCGATTATAATACATTCAATGATCAAAGTCCATTATATATACTTTAATTTTATGTTAAATTATTTTTGCAAATAGTATGCCATCTTACTGCGCACAGTAGAATTGCGGTATTTAGTGATATAGGGAATTTTTCTATGAAAATATTGTGGAAGTTGGTGTATGATATCAAGCAGGGTGTTAGTTGAAATTTGACAGTTAAATTTCCTATATGGGGAGAAATAGCTATGGACAGACTTTTTTCACAGTTGGCAAGCCACCGTATAAGCTCCCAATTTTTGTTCATTGTAATATTGCTTTTGCTTATTCCCGTGCTGGTAATGCTTTATGACCTGTACTACGCAAGCCGGACTGAGGAAGCGATGCTCCAAGATTACGAGAATAAGCTACAGTCAACAGTGGACTCTGTTATTATTCCCAAGATGAAGGAAAATCTTCATCGTAGCTTGGATGGAGAAGGATTTAAGGAGTTAGAAATTGATACGAAGGAGAAATATCTGGAGCGTGCTTTTAACAATAACGCCAGTATGCTGGTACCCAGTAATCCTGGCGTACGTTTTGGTATGTACATCCCGGATAATAAAAAAGTCTTCATTAAGGGTTTTTTACACCAGTACAGGGATTTAACACCCAGGGAGCAGGAAAGGCGGGAAGAAAGGGTTCTCAGTGAAGCTAAAAGTGGTCTGACAGCCGTGGCGGCTAGTGGAAAGCCTTTATCCAAGTTGACTAGAAGCTTGAATGACGAAACATACGAGTATCTTTCTCCACTAGTTTACAAAGGGGAACTGGTAACGGTGATTTGGGCCGATACACGTTTAAACCCTATCATTGCGCAGAGTCGGAATTTTTTATCACTGATTAAATATGTAGCACTTTTCGGGCTGTGTTTCGGTGCACTGGGATCTTTGTTTATCATTCGCAATTTAACCTTTAGCGTAAATACCATTAAAAACGGCCTTTATAACATGCAAAAAGATATTCATACAAAAATCCCCACGCTGAATGGTGAAATTGGAGAAATAGCCGGTGCCATAAACCAGATGGCCCGTTCGGTGGAAGAGAAAGAAAAACTGGAGGCGGAGCTAAGGCGTTCTGAACGACTTGCCTCGTTGGGACGTTTGGTGGCAGGAGTAGCTCATGAATTGCGTAATCCAATAGGAATTGTAAAAACATCCACGCAATTAATGGAACATGAATTAAAAGACAGTGTGCCGGCGATTCTGGAATTCTCTGAAGTAATAAATGAACAGGTGGACCGTCAAAACAGGGTTATTAAAGAACTCTTGGATTTCGGTAGACCAAGTAGACCGGTTGTTGAAAGCATATCTATTAACTCCTTGCTGGAAAAGGTTCTGATATTTACAAAGGCTATGCTTCGGCAGCATAATATTGAATTAAAGTTATCTGTTGCCAATCAACTCCCGGTAGTTCGGGTTGATGGTGAACAAATTAAACAAGTGTTTGTAAATCTTATTTTGAATGCTGTGCAGGCCATGCCTGAAGGTGGAACCTTAACGATCAGTACCTTTGTCCATGATGGACATGTTTGCACCTGCTTTGCTGATACCGGGGATGGAATTCCAGAGGGAGAGCTTCAGAGTATCTTTGATCCCTTTTTTACCACTAAGGAAACAGGTACCGGTCTGGGGCTTTCTATCAGTCACCGGATTGTAACAATAAATAAAGGCACTATAGATGCGGAAAGTAGTGAGAACGGTACTGTGTTTACTGTTAAATTTGCTCTACCCGCAGAGACCGGGGGTGATTTTTGATGACATCAACTATTTTGATTATTGATGATGAGGAGCATATGTGCTGGGCGCTGCAGCGGGCTATGCAGCAGGAGGGTTACCAGACTCGAGTTGCAAACCGGGGGCCGGACGGGCTTAAAATTATTCAAGAGGAAGATCCATCCCTGGTGGTGCTCGACTTGAAAATGCCTGAGATGGACGGGCTGGAGGTTTTAAAACACGCTTTGGAAATAAATCCGAGGCTTCCTGTGATTATACTTACCGCTCATGGAACAATTGAAACCGCCATTGAAGCCATGAAGATGGGGGCGGTTGACTATATTACCAAGCCCTTTGATCTGGATGAGTTAAAATTAGTTATTAAGCAGAATTTAGTGGTTGCCCAACTGGCAACAGAGGTTACTTTCCTCAGGTCACAATTAACCAAGGAATATAACAATATGGTTGGTGAGAGCCAGGCTTTTCAAGAAGTAGTACATCTTATTGAGCGGGTTTCCCAGACGAATGTTAATGTTCTTGTTACCGGTGAAAGCGGGACCGGCAAGGAAGTGGTTGCGGTGGCTATCCACCGGAGCAGCCCTCGCAAGAACGGTCCTTTTGTACCTGTCAATTGTGCAGCACTACCCGAGCAACTCTTGGAAAGCGAGCTCTTCGGTCACGAAAAAGGAGCTTTTACAGGTGCTTACTCTCGGAAAACAGGGCGTTTTGAACTGGCTGACAAAGGAACTATCTTTCTTGATGAAATAGGCGAACTTCCTTTAAGTATGCAGGCTAAATTATTGCGAGTTTTACAAGAAAAGTCATTTGAGCGAGTTGGGGGAACTAAAAACCTTTCCGTGGACGTACGGGTAATTGCGGCTACAAATCGCCAATTGGAAAAAGCTATCGAAAAGGGAGAGTTCCGTGAAGATCTTTATTATAGGTTAAATGTTATGCCTATTAATATTCCACCGCTGCGAGAGCGTCGGGAGGATGTGTCTTTATTGGTGGATCACATCATAAATAAACTCAAACCCACCTATGGGTCTAAGCAGATATCTCCGGCAGCCCTGGAATTGTTTAAGCGATATGATTGGCCCGGTAATATACGTGAACTTCAAAATGTAATTGAGCGGGCAGCTATTATTAGCAGGGGGGAAGAAATACACCCCGAACACTTGCCGGAAGAAATTCGCGGCATAAAGGCCAAGGTAGATAAGAAAATAGGTATCGATTTACCAGAGGAGGGTCTTTCCCTGGAAGAAGTTGAAAAACAACTGCTGTTAAAAGCGCTGGAAAAGAGTCGTGGTAACCAGAGTAAAGCGGCAGAACTGCTGGGGATAACGCGGTCCACTTTTATTTACAGGTGCCAAAAACACAGTATATTAAAGAACCAGTCGCAATCCTGATAGATCTATTCTATATCTTACTTGTTTTAAGATTCCCGCTTTTTAAAGCGGGATTTGTCTTTATTAATTAGGAATACCTTGCCATATATATGGAGAGCTTTTGATTTGGTCGCTTTGGCTACATAATATTGACTTGACTTATATTGTGTGTAGTGTTAAATATGAAATAATGAGCATCTCATTTGATTTGAAATAGAAAGGGTGGGAGAGATGAAACTAAAGAAGAACTCTTTGGCTTATATTGGCCTGATAGCTTTTGTAGCTGGCATTATGTTTATGGGTGGCTGCTTGCTAGGCGGTGACCTGTCCGGCCAAAAGGTCCCCGGAGTGGACGGAGGAAGTGCCGGGGCAGTGCAGGTAAAACCGGGCGTGGGCTCGGACGCTATTGCTAATATGGTCGATACTGCCGGGAAGGCAGTGGTCAAAATAAGTACCACTAAAATTGTCAGCTCCCAGGATCAGTTTTCAAGTGACCCTTTTTTCCGTTACTTTTTTGGGCAGCAGCCCAGAGAACAAAAACAAATGGGTATTGGCTCCGGCTTTATTATTTCCGAAGATGGATTGGTAATTACCAATGAGCATGTAATTTCCGGAGCATCTGACATTAAAGTAACTATTGGTGGTAAGGAAAAGGAGTACAATGCCAAAGTGGTGGGGGCTGACTATGACTTGGATCTGGCGGTACTAAAAATAGAGGGTGCCAGCAGCCTGCCGTATTTAAAAATGGGCGATTCAAGTAAAGTAAAAGCCGGTAACTGGGTTGTGGCCATCGGTAACCCCTTGGGGTTTGATCACACCGTTACGGTAGGAGTAATTAGTGCCAAGGAGCGCCCTATTACAGTCGAAAACAGACACTATGAGAATTTATTACAGACTGATGCGGCCATTAATCGGGGGAATAGTGGTGGTCCCTTATTAAATTTAAAGGGTGAAGTGATCGGAATCAATACCGCTGTGGCACAGGCACAGGGTATCGGGTTTGCAATTCCCACCAATACTGTTAAGGGTGTATTAGACGAGCTGAAAAATCAAGGCAAGGTTTCGCACCCCTGGCTGGGGATTCAAATGAGTGATTTAGATCAAGACCTTGCACAGTACTTTGACCTTCAAAGTACCGATGGTGTTGTTATTTTGGGAGTAATACCCGGGAGCCCGGCGGAGCAGGGAGGCTTGCAGCAAAGGGATGTTATTCTGGAACTTGACGGTAAAAAAATAAAGGATGCCCAACAGCTGGCTAAGGCCATAGAAGAGATGAAAATAGGGCAAAAGGCCACTTTACTTGTTTATCGCAACGGTCGATTGCTTAACCTAACCTTCGCCGTGGGAGAAAAGCCTTACCAGTTAAGATAATAGAGTGCATAAAAAAAGGAGGCTTTTAGCCTCCTTTTTCTCTATTACTTATGACTTATCCACCGTTGTATTTCCTTACGCATAAGCTTACCGGACGTTGTTTTGGGTAAGTTTTCCACGAAGCGAATATACCTGGGAATTTTATATTTAGCCAAGTTATCCCGGCAGTAATCCTGAAGTTCCTCTGCTTTAAGTTCCTCATCCTCGCGTAGCATCACGAAGGTCATTATTTCTTCGCCCATTACGGCATCAGGGACACCCACTACTGCCGTATCATATACGCAAGGGTGAGAGGAAAGTACTTCTTCTACCTCTCTGGGGTTTATGTTTACTCCGCCACGAATAATGGTGTCCTT
This sequence comes from Bacillota bacterium, assembly GCA_009711705.1. Taxonomy (GTDB): domain Bacteria; phylum Bacillota; class Desulfotomaculia; order Desulfotomaculales; family VENG01; genus VENG01. The sequence goes on along the minus strand of VENG01000024.1, from coordinate 63,394 downwards.
CTTTCTATCCACGATGAATAAATACCCTTCTTCATCCATATAGGCCAGGTCGCCGGTATGAAACCAACCGTTTCGCATGGCCCAGCGGGTATCATCTTCTTTATTAAAGTAACCGGCCATTACGTTGGGGCCTCGTACCACAATTTCGCCAACCTGCCCCTTGGGGACTTCCCGCCCTTCGTAATCGAAGATGTCAACTTCTATTCCCGGAATAGGTTTACCGATGGAACCTAATTTTTTGGGGCCTTCCATGGGGTTGGATGTAACAACGGGAGATGTTTCCGATAAGCCGTATCCTTCAACAATTTCCACCTTATACTTTTCTGCAAAGCCTTTAAATATTTCCGGAGACAATGATGCTCCACCGGAGAATGCCACACGCAGTGAACTGACATCATACTTATCAGGGTTTGGATATCCTACCAGGAAACTATACATCGTAGGCGGGCCAAAGAAAAAGGTTATCTTTTCTTTATCTATGGTTTCCAAAACAGCTTCAGGGCCTGCCCAGCCGTCATGGATAACCAGAGTGGAACCCGATACCATGGCGTTGTTCATGACACATGTTTGAGCCGCAACATGATATACCGGTGATACCAGAAGTGCCCTGTCCTGGGGTGACATTTTATACATTTGGGCAAATGTCATGGCGTTGCTGTATATGTTATGGTGGGTAAGGACAGCACCCTTGGGCAGCCCGGTATTGTCGGAAGTATAAATAATAACCGCCGGGTCTTTTCTCCGAAAGGAAATGGACGGAAAGACGCTTTTGTCCTTTGATTTGAGTTCATCGAAAGAGATCAGGCCGTCTTTTGCATTGCCGTCCAAATTGGTAACAATAATTCCCTTCGTTTTATTACCCTCTTGTTCCAGCTGTTTAAAAACAGAAGCCATGTTGCTGTTGGTAATCACGACCGAGGGAAGGCAGTCCTTTACTATGGTTCCTATTTCATTTCTGGTAAAAGCAGGATTAATAGGAACGACAATGCCTTTGATGCGTAGAACCGCATAATAAGAAATAACAAATTCCGGGCTGTTGCCCAAGGCCACCAGTACCCGGTCACCTGGTTGGATGCCCAGACTTTGCAATCCATTAGCCAATTCATTTACTTGCTTTTTTAATTCACCGTAGGTTATTCTCCGGTCATGATAGACTATTGATTCATGGGACGCTGTTGCCCGGCCGATTTCACTAAGCCTTGACGGCAAATTCATGCAAGGAACCTCCTTAAAGGGCATTGGAAGTATAGAAAAAAATTAAAAATATTTTATCACGGTTACTTTAGTTAATTCTATCTACTATGAGGAAATCCTCCTTATAGAACAAGACAGATAAAAATGACTAATGTTATAATAACACAAATTTAGTTGGCAGGGGGTATAAAATTGATCTTTGAACAAGGCCCCATAAGACCTCCCAGTGAGGCTGCAAGTCTTTTAATCAGGGTCACACGTAATTGCCCTTGGAATCAATGCTATTTTTGTGTCACCTATAGGGGTAAAAAATTTAGCCGCCGCTCAGTAAGTGAGATTAAGCAAGATATCCTTAGGATAAAGGGAATTTGTGAAGAAATAAGAGATTTGTCTGCCCGTTGGGGAGAAAACGGGAATATAACGCCCAAAGTAGCTGAAAGACTCCGTACTGGTTACGACCAGCAGTACTTACATGTTGCTTCATGGATGTATCAGGGGCAAAAAACCATTTTTCTTCAGGATGCTAATTCCCTAATTATGAAAACAAAAGAGCTTCTAGAAGTCTTAAAGGCAATAAAAAAATCTTTTCCCACAGTGGAGAGAATTACTACCTATGCCCGCGCTAAAACTGCCCGGCGCAAAACCTTGGAAGAGTTAACAGACTTGTGCCAGGCGGGTCTAAACAGGGTGCATGTGGGAATGGAATCAGGAAGTGATAATGTGCTCCAAATAATTAATAAGGGAGCTTCATCTGAGGATATGGTTAACGCCGGAGTAAAAATGGAGCAGGCAGGAATTTCTACCTGTTACTATGTATTGCTGGGCTTGGGAGGAAAGACATATTCCCGGGAACACGCGTTGGAAACCGCACGGGTGTTAAATATGGTTAACCCCACGCATATTCGCTTCCGAACTTTGCTGGTCAAGCCGGGCACCCCACTGGAAGATAAAGTCAAGAACGGTTCCTTTGCACCCCTCTCCGAAGATGAAATTATTCGTGAAGAGAGGCTTTTAATAGATAACTTGAATGATATCGACAGTTGGCTGGTAAGCGATCATATTTTGAATCTATTGGAAGAGGTGCGGGGAAACTTGTCTGAGAATAAAAAGTTTCTATTAAAGGTTATAGACCGTTACTTGGGGATGCCCGACAATGAACGGGTTAATTTTAGGCTGGGTAGGCGTGCCGGGGTTTATCGCTATTTGGATGATATGAAAGACCAGCAAAGGTATGAGCATGTTGCCAAAGGGGTGCGGCACTTGGAAAGTGAAGGTGCGCTGGAAGAGACCATTGATCACCTGCGCCAGAAGTTTCTTTAAGTCAAACTTTAGAATTGACACACCGGCTTTTTGTGGGAGGTGAATGCATGGAAGATAATGGGGAGCGGGATCAGGATACCAAAAAAATTCAATTGGGCAGATTGCATATAGACCCTATTTTCCTTTTACTTATGCTGTTTTCCCTTTTCTCTGTTTTTTTATTAGGTTTTTTCGTATGGTGGGCCAGTTAAAGCCTTAGCCCTTAATTCCAGGGGATGTAAAACCTTAACATGGGAGTCTTTTAAACCTCGCATCAATTGCATTGTACAGACCGGACAGGTGGTAGCCAAAATATCTGCTCCGGTTTCTTTTATTGCTTCTATCTTGGGCTTTAGGATGCTAGCGCTGAGAGAAGGGTGCTGCAGCACAAAAGTTCCCCCTCCGCCACAGCAGGCCGATTCTAGTTTACTGGGCACAATAGTAGCGCCCGGTAATTTTTCCAGTAATCTTCGGGGGTAGTTGGTTAACTCATGACAGGGCCGGTGATAGGCAATTTTAAAATTGGGTTGACTCTTTTTATTAAATTCCATATTGTTCTCCACTAAAAACTCTGTAATATCAACTACATCCTTTGGAGACGCCTGTCCGGCCAATGTTTCTTTTAACGCTAAATTACAGGACGGACATGATGTTAGAATGGTGTCAGTAGAAATTGTGGAGATAATTTCCTGGTTCTTTTGTCTGAGCTCCTTTGCCTTGTGGCTTCCCGCAGCAGTATGGGGAAAGCCACAACAGGAAAGACCCTGGGGAATAACTACTTTCCAGCCATGATCAGAAAGAATGTTTACACACGCACGAGCTATACCGGGTAGTATATATGTGGCTGCACAGCCGGGAAAATAAGCCACTGTGCCCTTCGATGTTATGCCGGAGGGTATAGTGTCAGCCAAGGACACTTTACTATGTGGTGTTTTTTTTGTTCCCGGAAGCGGCATTCTTGCTTTATTTGCCAAATCCGTCAGTCCCCATTTTCCAGCGGTTTTTAACAATTGCGCGGCCTTTTGTTTAATAGATGCTGACGGTAGGATAAAATCCAAAAGAATGCTTTGTTTAAGCGGCCTGGATAACTTTATTCTGGCACTGCTTATGATCCGGTGTACGGGAACTCCTGACGGGCATTGGTCGGAACAACGGCGGCACTGCAGGCATAGTGAAAGGTGGCGTTCGGCCTCACCGGGGTGGGATAATTTACCGTCCAAGAGCATGGAAGAAATAAACACTTTCCCTCGTGGGGCAGCTCCTTCTTCTTTTATGACTTCGAAGACCGGGCACACCGACCGGCATTGGCCGCAGCGTACACACTTATTTAAATATTGTTTAAGTTGCCTGGTATGCATGGTATTCTCTCCTACTTGTTTATGGCCATATTTTCCCAGGATTCATGATATTTTGTGGGTCCAGAGCCTGTTTGATTTTTTGCATGGCCTGAAGTGCCGCTCCGTGCTCTATTGCAGCGTAGTCGGACCGGACCAGACCTACACCGTGTTCACCCGTGGTAGAGCCGTTAAGTTCTATGGCCAGGCGATGTATTGCGTCTACCAGGGCATCTGCCCGCTTAACTTCTTCCGGTGAATCAATATCTATAACCGGTGCGGTATGAATATTACCGTCACCGATATGCCCGAAGGAGACCACGGTAATTCCATAGTGGGCGGAAAGGCGGTGAACTTCTCGTAACGCTTGAGCTACTTTATCCAGTGGAATGCTGATATCTTCACCCGCAAAAATTCTGGTGCCGTCCGGGCGAATACGGGCTGCGGCTGCGGCCACCAGACTTCTGCCCCGCCACAAATCGGCCATGCGTTGCGGGTCAGTAGACCACTCAGCTTTGCCGCCGGCCTTGACTGCAATATTGGAGATCTGATTGCCTTCCCATTCCACTGCTGGAGGGGAGCCGTCCACTTCAAAGAGCAATATAGCTTCCACTTCGGGTAAAGCAGTTTCCGGCCTATACATATTTACAGCCCGTATGGCCGTACCATCAAGAATTTCTACCCCGGAGGGCATAATTCCGGCCCTGTATACTTCTTGTACCACCGGGGGAGCGTCTTCCAGCCGGCGGAAGGTGGCCATTACCAGCCCTTTGGCCGCGGGCTTGGGCCAGATCCTTATACGTGCCCGCGTAATTACACCGAGAGTTCCCTCTGAACCCACGAAAATTTTAGTTAAATTTAACCCCGAGACATTCTTTATGGCCCTTGAATTCACTCCCCCGGTAGTTATCACCTCACCGCTGGCCAGAACAATTCTAAGTCCCAATACATAGTTTTCCGTAGTACCGTATTTGACTGCCCGTAAACCGCTGGAATTATTAGCAATCATGCCTCCCAGGGTGCACATCTGGCTGCTGCCCGGATCCGGAGGGAAGAAAAGACCGTGATCAGACAGCTGCCGGTTAAAACGGGCATGGACTACTCCAGGGCGTACAAAGGCCTGCATGTTGGATGTATCAACTTCATCGACATTGTTCCAGGGGGAAAGATCCAGCACTATTCCGCCCCTGCATGCCAGGCATCCGCCGGTTTCTCCGGTGCCCGCACCCCGAGGCACCACCGGTATTCCCTGAGCTGATGCATATCTTAAAATGGCGGCTACTTCATGTGTTGCATTAGGAAAAACCACTGCGTCAGGGATAAAGGAATTTCTGGTTGCCAGAAATGAGCTGTCATAGGAATAAAGGCGGCGGTCAATTTCTCCTGTCCGAACCTGGTTAGAATTGAGTATTTTTAACAGGTCTCTTTTTAAAGAATTGGAAGCCATTTTATCCCTCGCCTTCTAATTGATCTGATTTCGTAATTATAACACGAAATGAAAGTAGTTCAGTTAACCATGTAACATTCAAATTAACTGGCTACAATGGTAAAAACATTCTATTTGTCAAAACAAAACATATGCATTAGCAAATGCTATCCTGCTGTCTTTAGGGAAATGCCTTTAGGGTGACTGTATATAATTACTGTGGCAATACTGTAAATGATTTACAAAATAATTTCCGCTGGGTGGTGGAAATGGTTGAGGCGGAGGTTCTATCGTGCACGAATTGTCCTTAATCCAAAACCTTTTGAATATAGTAATGCAAAGCGCTAGCGACAACGGTATTAAAAAGGTATCCAGTGTAGCGCTGGTGGTGGGTGAAAACTACGGTGTCCTGCCGGATGCATTGGACTTTGCCTTTCACGTTCTGACCCAAGATACCATGTGTGCAGGAGCAGCACTGGTAGTACAGAAAAAGCCGTTGGTTTTAAGGTGCAAGGAATGTCTGGCGGAATTTTCGCCCCAGGGAGCTACCTGTCGTTGCACCTACTGTCAAGCCTTCCGCACAGAGGTGGTTAGCGGGCGCGAATTATATATTGATTATTATGAAGGAGAGTAAGGGGCTGTAGAGAGTGAAAGTAGTTCTGGGTAAAGACTTGCTGGCTGCAAACGAGAATAAGGCGGCTAAGAACCGGGAGCTTTTCGATCAAGCCGGGGTTTTGGTAGTTAACTTAATTAGCTCACCCGGTTCGGGTAAGACCACTTTATTGGAAAAAACCGCCCAATTTCTGGGTGGGGACTTAAAAATGGGTGCTATTGTGGGTGATCTGTACACGGACAGGGATGCCCGGCGGTTAAGTGAGGCCGGCATGCTAACCGTACAAATTAACACCGAAGGGGTATGCCACCTGGATGCCAAAATGGTGGCTCGGGCCCTGCAAGAGATGCCTTTAACCTCCATGGATCTTTTATTTATAGAAAATGTGGGAAACCTGGTTTGCCCGGCAGCCTTTGACCTGGGTGAACATGTGAAGGTGGCGGTACTCAGTGTGGCGGAAGGTACCGACAAGCCCGCCAAATACCCCGGTGTTTTTCGGGAGTCCGGGGCAGTAGTGATCAATAAGTCAGACCTTCTTGCATATACAGATTTTAACGTCAAAAACTGTTTGGCTGACCTGAGAGAGATTAAAGAAAATATGGCTATATTCCTCACCTCAGCCAAGACCGGTGAAGGTATTGATCAGTGGTATAAATGGCTGCGGGAATTGAAGGAAACATGATATGAGGAGTGATAGGAATGTGCCTGGCAATTCCGGGTTTGGTAGTGGAAATGCAGGGCAAGGACTGGGCTGTCATTGAGGTGAGCGGTATTAGGCGTACCGTAGGAGTGCAACTGGTAGAGGGAGTAAAAACCGGTGATTATTTGATGGTGCATGCCGGTTATGCAGTGGAAAAGTTAGACTTGATCGAGGCTGAGGCACGCATAGAGCTATGGGAGGAGTTACTGCAGTTTGAAGGTTCTGAATAAATTAAATGACCCGGAACTGGGGAAAAAAATAGTCGGACGGGTCAAAGAAGTAGCCTGCAGGGCTGCAGAAAAGCTGGGGCGTCAAGTGGTACTGATGGAGGTTTGTGGTACGCACACAACCTCTATTTCTCGCATGGGACTCCGCAGCCTTATGGCCGGCCTAGTGGAACTTCGCAGTGGACCGGGCTGCCCGGTATGTGTCACCGGTGCTGAAGATATAGAGCGTATGCTATTACTCTCGCGTATTCCCGGCGTAGAGGTGGCTACTTTTGGTGACATGGTGCGTGTGCCGGGGAAGAACAATTCGCTGGAAGGAGAACGGGCCAGAGGTAGCTCCGTTAAAATAATCTACTCCCCCCAAGATGCTCTGACTTTGGCCAGGGAAACGCCGGACCTGGAGATTGTGTTTCTGGGTATAGGGTTCGAAACAACAGCTCCTCTAACAGCATTGACAGTAAAGAATGCTCAGGCCCTAAATTTAAAAAACTTTAGTGTTTATTCAGCGCACAAATTGGTGCCCCCGGTGATGCGCACTTTGTTGAATAGTGGTAATTGCCAGGTTGACGGGTTTATTTTACCCGGTCATGTCAGTGCTGTAACTGGCAGCCGGGCATTTAATTTTATCGGGGAAGAGTTTGGTATTCCGGGCATTGTGTCCGGTTTTACTCCCATGGACATTTTAGACTCCATATATCATTTGTTAACCTTAATACTGCAAGGTGAACACCGGATTAAGAATGTGTACCGGTGTGTGGTAAGGGATGAAGGTAACAAGGAAGCCCAAAAAACTATGGCAGAATGTTTCCATACCGGTGATGCGTACTGGCGGGGTCTGGGACTTGTCCCTGAAAGTGGGCTTTATTGGCGAGATACCTACACTTCCTATGATGCTGCCCAAAAATTTGACCTGAAAAAGATTGTGCCCGCCAACCCGGCAGGCTGCCGCTGCGGCGAACTCCTGCAAGGTATAATTACTCCTTGGGACTGCGCTCTTTTTGACGAACAATGCACTCCCGCCCACCCCGTTGGGCCGTGCATGGTTTCTTCCGAGGGGGCCTGTTTTGCATATTACCGTTTTGAGGGAAGTGGTGTTCGAAATGGATTATAAACGGGACAAAGATGCAGTTGTTTTACTCGCTCACGGAGACGGAGGTTTATTAAGCCGTGAATTAATGGAAAAAGTGTTTTTGCGATACTTTAAAAGTCCGCTGCTAGAGCAGCTTGATGATGCTGCGGTGCTCACAATGCCTTCGTACAGGCTGGCGGTAACCACCGATGCTTACGTTGTAGACCCTATTTTCTTTCCCGGTGGGGATATCGGTAAGCTGGCCATCTACGGCACAGTAAATGACCTGGCAGTAAGCGGTGCCCACCCCCGGTATATTACCGTGGCTTTTATTTTGGAGGAAGGTTTGCCCCTGGCAAATTTGGAGATGGTATGCGCCTCCATGGCAGAGGCTTGCAAGGAAGCCGGGGTAACCATGGTGGCGGGGGATACAAAGGTTGTTCCGCGGGGTGCTGCTGATAAACTATTCATTACAACTACCGGAGTAGGGGCGGTGCCCGCAGATATCAGCCCGGGGTATCACCGCGTGAGGCCGGGAGATAAAATTATTATTAACGGGAGCTTGGGAAATCACGGACTAACCATATTGTCAGCGCGGGAGAAGCTGGGCCTGGGGGGAGCTTTAAAAAGTGACTGCGCACCCTTACAAGGTATTGCCGGCAGGATCTGGGACCGGTGTCCCGGAGTAAAAATAATGCGTGATTTAACCAGGGGTGGTCTGGCTACCGCCGCCAAGGAAATAGCTCAAAGTTGCGCCATGGATATGTATATAAAAGAAAAGTTAATACCTATTGATCCGGAGGTGCAGGGGGGGACAGAAATGTTGGGCCTGGACCCTCTTTATCTGGCTAATGAAGGAAAATTTATAACCATTATTAAAGACGGAGAAGCTGCCTCGGCACTTGATATTATGCATAGTCACCCCCTGGGAGAGAAGGCAGTTATTATCGGTGAAGTTGAAGCGGGAAAAGGTAATGTTTATCTGGAGACACCCCTGGGCGGCACAAAAATACTGGGAATGCTGGCGGGAAATCCATTGCCCAGAATCTGCTGACGGTTTTTAGTTTGAACGAGGTGATAGTTAATGGAGCAAACGGTGTGCAGGCAGGTACTTGTGACCGGTATGGTGCAGGGGGTTGGCTTTCGGCCCTATATATACAAACTGGCAGTCAATATGGGCTTAAAGGGTATAGTGTATAATTCCGGGCAAGGGGTGGTTATTGAGGTGGAAGGCCCCTTGTCGCAGATTGAGGAGTTTATTGCCTTTATACAAGCGCATTCTCTTCCATTGGCCCATATAGCTAATGTTAATGTTAATACTTTTCCCTACCAAGGCCGTAAAGAATTTACCATTGCCGTTTCAGGGAAATGTTCTGCAGGACACATAGTGGTGCCTCCCGATGCTGCAACCTGTGCACAATGTCGTCGCGAAATTGTAGATTCGGCAGACCGGCATTACCGCTACCCATTTACCAACTGTACCGGTTGTGGTCCCCGTTTTACTATTTTAAAAGAGCTGCCGTATGACCGCCCTCATACTTCCATGGTTTCTTTTCCCATGTGCGAAAGTTGCGCCCGGGAATATAATGATCCAGGTGATCGCCGTTTTCACGCCCAGCCGGTTGCATGTTCCGGCTGTGGTCCAAAGGTTTACCTGGTAGACCAACATGGTAATAAAATAAAAGGTGACTGGGTGGAACAGTCCCGGCTGATACTTTCTAATGGTAAGATACTGGCTGTTAAAGGTCTGGGGGGCTTTCACCTGGCCTGTAACGGGCTGGATAATAGTGCAATAGAGCGGTTGCGGCGGCTCAAAAAACGCCCCGCCAAGCCCTTGGCCGTAATGTGCCGTAACCTGGATGTAGTACGAAAGTACTGCCTGGTTACCACCAAAGAAGCAGAGCTACTATGTTCTCCCGCAGCCCCCATTGTTGTATTGCCAAAAAGGTCGGCCTCATCCTTGCCACAGGCATTAAGTCCCGGGCTTAATACTCTGGGGGTAATGCTTTCTTATACACCGCTGCATATCTTGTTAATGGGCCGGTGCTTTGACCTGTTAGTGATGACCAGTGGTAATAAGGGTGGTCTGCCGCTGATTACTGATAACGCTTCGGCCCTGGCTCAATTGCAAGGGATAGCTGATTTCTTCTTGCTCCATGACCGGGAGATTATTAACAGGTGTGATGATACAGTAGTTTGTATTAATGAAGATAAAACTCACTTTTTCCGCCGTTCCAGAGGATTTGTGCCGGAGCCCCTTATGGTCCCGGGAAATAATCAAGGCCATCGTGGAGGAAAGGACAATGCTGTGTTGGGTGTGGGAGGTGATATGAAAAATACCTTTTGCCTGTTAAAGTCCGGTCAGGCCTATTTAAGCCAGCATATAGGATCGCTGGATAACCTGGAAGGGCAGAATGCCTGGCAACGCATTTTGCAGAGTTTTTGCCACCTGTTAGGTGTTAGGCCCCATGTGGTAGCTTTTGACATGCATCCTGATTATTACAGCGCTGCTTTAGCCCGTGAATTGGAGTGTCCCTCATTAATAAATATTCAGCACCACCACAGTCACATGGCCGCTTGCATGGCTGAAAACGGCTTAAACGGAGAAGTTATCGGTGTAGTCTTAGACGGAACCGGTTATGGATTGGATGGGCAAATATGGGGATGTGAAGTGCTGTCGGGAGGATATCATGCTTTTGCGCGTGAATTTCATTTGCAATACTTACCTCTTCCCGGAGGAGAAAATGCTGTAAATAACCCCTGGGTTACTGCTGTTGCCCATTTAATTTCAATTTTTGGTGAGCAGGGTTACGAAAAAGCTGAGCAAATTTTTCCGGACCGGAGAAAACAAATCAGTATTATTGCTAAAATGATTAACAGCAAGATTAATACCCCATACGCTTCCAGCTGCGGCAGGCTTTTTGATGCCGTATCGGCCCTTTTAGGGTTCTGTCAGGAAAATACATATGACGGCCAGGCCGCTATACAGTTAGGTGAGATGGTTCCCCTATATTTTCAAGGAGAACTCGATCCATACCCGTACACGGTTAATAAAGGTGTTATGGGAATAAGTAAAACGTTCAGTTCCATTATGTATGATCGTGCCCGCAATGTGCCACCTGAACAAATTGCTAAACGTTTTCATGATACCATGGTGGCCATGCTTGCCTGCGCCGTACAAGATGTACGGGCGCGCAGCGGGTTAAACCGGGTAGTGCTGAGCGGGGGGTGTTGGCATAACCGGTATTTGCTTGCGGCTTCGCACGGGTTTTTAGTAGACAAAGGCTTTGACGTTTATGTGCATAATAAAGTGCCTCCGGGTGACGCCGGCATTTCTTTGGGCCAGGCGGTGATAGCCTGCCATAATATTACTTGAGAATAGAGAAGACCAGATAGGGTCAGACCCTGTCTGGTCTTTTTCAGTATTACGGTCTTTGTACTGCCAGAAGATAAACCTCGCTATTTTCGCCGCCGTTCATTTCCTTTTCCGTTGTCATTAATTTTTGTAACTGGCCGTCGTTAAGTTGGGCCACCTTCATTCCTTCGGTATTAATCTGAGTCATATTATTTACCGACCCTCCTAAAAACTTGTAGCAATCATATTATGTCCCGCAGTAAAAATGTAATACATTATTTTTTATATGAGTTAATAAATTAATTGTTGACCAACTGTACCGGTTATCTTATAATTGTTATTGAGAACGGTTATCTTTTTCAAGTCAGCGAGAATGATTATCGATATGTCTTAAGTTGAGGGGGCCGCTATGACCACGCTGGACAAGGCGCAAAAAGGGCAAGTGATAAAAATATCATCTATTGATAATCCTGACATTAAGACCCAAGCTATCCGCCTTGGAATTGGAGAAGGAGAAGTAGTTACCTGTAGGGAAATAATTCCTGCGGGCCCTGTGGTAATCTGTAAATGTAAGCAAGAAGTGGCCATAGGACGGCAGCTTGCTCGCAAGATTGGGATTGAACCTGTGGCGCTACCCTTAAACAAATGTGCTTCCCGCATGGTAGCGGACGCAAAAACACCGCAGCGTGCACAGGCAGTATCGCATAAAATATAACATAAGATACCCGGCCCGGATAACCGGGCTGCTTTTTATTTATACGGGGGCAGTACAATTATGGAAATGAATAATCAAAAGAAGACTATTGCCTTGGTGGGTAATCCCAATGTGGGCAAATCGGTCTTTTTTTCTGCTTTAACCGGTCAATATCAGGAAGTATCCAATTTTTCAGGTACCACCTTGGAAGTGCTTAAAGGGCACTGGGACGGCGTCACCTTGATAGACACTCCCGGAATATATGGTTTATCGACTATGAATGAAGAGGAGCGTGCAGTACGTGAAATTGTACTTTCCTCTGAACTGGTAATTAATGTTGTAAACGGGGTAAATCTTCACAGTGATCTTTTTTTAACCCGCCAGCTTATCGACGCCGGAATTCCCCTGGTGGTAGCTCTCAATTTTGCAGATGAAGTAAAAAAGTATGACCTGGAAATTGATATTAAGCAGCTGGAAGAAATGCTTGGCGTGCCTGTGGTTAGTACGGTGGCAGTTAATAATAAGGGACTGGATACACTTAAATCTTTGTTATCTGATGAGAAAGTCTCTAAAGAGGGTGCTGCCGATAGCAGGATTGCCCAAGAGGTTTCGAAATTGGTACAGGAATATGGAGTTTCCCGTGCGGAAAGTCTACTGATCTTGGAAGGTGACCTTGATCTGGCTGCACGGTACGGCATAGAACCGGGACAGCAGCGGGATAAGTTTTACTTGCTGCGGCGTGCTTACGTTGATAACATTATTGCCTCGGTGGTCAAAGAAAACCATATCCATGATACTTTCAAGATTAAATTGGGCCAATGGATGCTTAACCCTATTTCGGGTATACCTATACTGGCTGTTGTTCTGTGGATTACTTATGAATTAGTAGGAGTGGTCTTTGCCCAGTACCTGGTTGGATTTACCGAAGGGGTACTTATGGGGGAATATTACCAGCCGGCCGTGAGGCAGTTAGTATCACAATTCATAAGCCCTGATGCGGCTGTGGGAATCCTTTTGATAGGTAAATTTGGGCTGCTGACCATGGCGGTAACGTATGTCTTCGGCCTTTTGCTACCTTTGGTATTGGGTTTCTTTCTTGTATTATCTTTATTAGAAGACAGTGGATATCTGCCAAGGATTGCCATTCTACTGGACCGGGCTACCGGATACCTTGGTTTAAATGGACAGGCAATTATCCCCATTATCCTGGGCTTTGGCTGTGTTACCATGGCATCAATTACTACCCGCATTCTTAGTTCTCGCCGGGAGAGGCGTATAGCTATTTTCCTTTTGGCCCTTGCAGTTCCGTGTTCAGCCCAGTTGGCTTTTATTACCGGAGTACTGGCGGGTATGGGGCCGGGGTATTTAATCTTATACATAATAATCATTTTCAGCGTATTGGCCGGGGCAGGTATTGTGCTGGGCAGATTGCTACCCGGAACAACCTCGCCGTTAATGGTAGATTTACCCCCGCTGAGAGTGCCGCGTGTGTTAAATGTAGTAACTAAGACCCGGGACAGAACAATTGATTTTATTCGGGAAGCCATTCCCCTTTTTGCAGGTGGAGCATTGCTTTTAGGCTTATTTCAAATTACAGGCTTTTTGATAACTGTGCAAGTGGCCATGGAACCTTTAACCACTGGATGGCTCGGACTTCCTAAGGAGTCCGCCAGTGCCTTTATAATGGGTTTCATTAGAAGGGATTTCGGAACGGTAGGGATAATGAGCATGCCCATGCTTCCCCTGCAGCAATTTGTAGCTCTTATTACTTTAACATTGTTTGTACCATGCATTGCGTCAACCATGGTTATATTCAAAGAACTTGGGTGGCGGGATGGTATTTTTATGTGGCCGTCCGTTTTTATTACAGCCTTTGCCGTAGGTGGTGTTTTAAACCGGTTACTGCACCTTTTTCAGGGACCGTGGGTATTACCCTTTACGGCGGGGTCAGTATTACTGGCCCTGGCGGTGGTGTTGGGCCTAAGCCAGCTGTGGCGAAAGGATACTTTTTAGTATGGTCTAAATTTTATGTGACAACTGTTTGATAATAAGATAAAATGTTTTTTAGTGCTTAAAAATAAGAACAAAAATATATACGGGTGTGAAATATGACAAAAATTATTAATTTAACTTTAGTAATAGTTTTTTTCTTGACTTTTAACCTGAACACGGCTTTTGCTGCACCACCGAGTTTAGCGGCACAGAGCGGACTGGTAATGGATGCGCAAAACGGTCAAGTTTTATATCAGAAAAATGGGGACTTAAAGTTGGACCCGGCCAGTACAACAAAAATTTTAACCGGCATCATAGCCTTGGAGGAGACGGATCTAGATGATTCAGTTACAGTGTCAAAAAATGCCGTGGGTGTAGAGGGTACTGCCATAGGGCTGCAAAAAGGGGAAGAACTCCCCATGAGGAGTTTAATGTACGCCCTTTTGTTGAGCTCGGCAAATGATGCCGCTGTGGCCATTGCAGAGCATATAGGCGGTTCTGTTGATAACTTTGCCAAGTTAATGAATGAAAAGGCGAAGCAATTGGGGGCCCAAAACTCTCATTTTGTCAATCCGCACGGGCTGACTGTTCCCGGTCACAAAACCACGGCCAGGGATTTGGCCGTTATCGCCCGTTATGCAATGAAAAATGAGAAGTTCAGGGAAATTGTCGCTACGATTAATAAAGAGATAAAACGGGGTGTCCCGGCAGAAACAGATCCGCAAACCTGGGCTTATAACCATAATAGACTCTTGGGAGAATACGACGATGCTATTGGGATTAAAACAGGATATACCACTCCGGCAAAACAATGCATAGTTGGTGGTGCCAGGCGTGGGGACAGAGAACTTATAGCGGTAGTGCTTAAAAGCCCTACTTCTAACAGCCGTTATGCTGATGCCATGGCGCTTTTGGATTACGGCTTCAATCAATTTGAGTCCAAGACATTGGTAGAAGAAGGGAAAATTATTACCCGCCTTGACGTGCCCGATGGTACAAAAAAGGTATTGGTGGAGGCGCAGGATTCCTTTATATATGATTTCCCGGTCAGTGACCAAAGTGATGTTACACAGAAAATAAAGCCCGTTTCAGATTTTAGTGCGCCCGTAAAAAAAGGGGATGTAGTAGGTAAGTTGCAATTATTCCAGGCAAACAAACAGCTCGGCCAGGTAAATTTAATTGCACTGGAAGATGTGCGCCGCAAACTTACCCATCACTGGTGGTTTTGGCCATCCGTGGCGGCGGTTACCCTGTTGGTGCTCCGGTTTTGGGCACGAGCGCGCCGCAGAAGAAGAAGGTTCATGTTTTCGACGAGGCGACGCAGGTAGTAGAATGTAAATTGCGAGCAGCTTATCTGCCATACGGGGTGTTGCTCAATTATTTTTTTCTTCCGGTGTCACGCACCAGCAATTCCATTAGTTTCCCCAAGGGGTAAATGAAGGGGAAAGCTATTACGCTGCTTATGATATTGAAAAGGGTATGCGCGTTGGCTACCTGCCGGGACAGACTATCGGCGGTTAAAGCAACTAAAGAAGTGAAGGCTCCCAGCAGAGGTAAGAACAGTGCCGCACCTGCTATATTTAGAAATACGTGCGCCAGAGCCACACGCTTCCCGGCCGTAGATCCGGCTAAACTTGCTACCACCGCGGTAATGCAGGTGCCTATGTTATTACCCAGTACCAGTGCCACGGCTGCAGGTAGAGGGAGCATTCCTTGACCGGAAAGAAGCATCACTATTCCCGTGGCTGCGGCGCTGCTATGCAGTAAAGCAGAACCCAGGGTGCCTGCTGCCACTGCTAGAATAGGATTGCTGCTTAAAGAGTATAAATAATCTAAAAACCAGCTGGCATTTTGCAGGGGTGTAAAGGAAACAGAAAGAAGCTTTAATCCACAAAATATTAGGCCAAAGCCGGATAATGCCCGACCCAAATTATAAAGAGAGCTATTCTTGCCCCGGAGCCATAAAAGTAAACCGATGAGGCCGGTCAAGGCGGCAATGGCGGTAAAGTTGAAGGAAATAATCTGCACCGTTATGCAGGTGCCAACGTTGGCCCCCAGTAGTATACCAATGGCCTGCCTTAAATTCATGATTCCGGCGTTTACGAATCCTACTGACAATACGGACACGGCCGTACTGCTTTGAACCAGCATGGTGGCGACCAGCCCGCTGATACCGGCTTTAAGCGGGGAGCCGGCAAGCCTTTTTAATGCGATACGAAGTTTTGCCTGCGCTGTATTTTCAAGTCCGGTTTTCATAAGATTCATGCCGAACAAAAGCATCCAGAGCCCGGCTATCCCTAATATAGGCAGCAATTTTAAAATAAATTTCCCCTCCTTATGGCCGCTTGTAAAGCAATTCACATTGACAATGGTTCTCTGGTTATTTATACTAATGGTTAAGAACATATGCCCGGTGGTGTTAAAATGAAAAAAGTAATAGGTAATGTGGAAGAAAAATTGCGGGCAAAAGAATATAAGCTGACCCCCAAAAGGCAACATATATTACGTGTGCTTTGGGAGCATAAAGATGAACACTTAAGCGCAGAAGAAGTCTATAATCTGGTCAAGGAAAGGGTGCCGGATGTCGGGCTGGCTACGGTTTATCGTAGTTTGGATCTCTTTCTGGATTTTGATATTATCCACGGTACTGATTTTGGGGACGGGCGTAAGCGCTATGAATTTGGCTCCGCGCCGGAAAAACACAGGCATCATCATCTGATTTGTACTCAGTGCGGCACCATTATTGAAGTTGCAGAAGATTTGCTGGAAGAATTGGAAGATAGAGTTGGTAAGAAATACAAATTCAAAATTAGTGATCATGAACTGAAAATTTTTGGACGTTGCGAGGAATGTGGATCAGAAAAAAAGAATGAATAAAGACTATTAATCCATGTTATTGCACATGGGTTATTTGTTTTTATTCACCCTTTTAAAAGCCTGCCCATATAATTATATATATGTATTGGGGCGGGTGTTTATATTGAATGGGAGACCCAGTGTAGGCTTGGCCCTGGGAGGAGGCTTTCTCCGGGGTGCGGCCCATGCAGGAGTGTTAAAGGTTTTAATGGAAGAAAAAATCCCTGTTCATGCGGTAGCAGGGAGCAGTTCCGGCAGTCTGGCGGCCGCTCTGTTTGCGGCAGGATTTACGCCCGAACAAATTCAGCAAAAATCACGGCAATTAAAACCCGCGCATGTTTTTGACGGCTTTGAAGCGGTAATTAATCTTCTTTTGCTGGCAGGAAAAAAACTAGCTGACATTTTACACTTACCGTTTCCGTTTACCGTACCGTTGGGATTAATGACCGGCAGACGGCTTGAATGTACCATTGAAAGAATGTTAACCACAAATTTATTATTTAGTCAGCTTAATAATGTACTTCTCGCTATAACTGCTGTAGATTTGAAAAATGGTGCCCTGATTTTATTTATGCCGGATAAATATAGAGTTCGTTACCGGGTTGCACAGCCTTTGAGCATTATTCCACCCAAGGATATGGTTGTGATTCATGATATTCCGGTGTCGGCAGCAGTGCGGGCCAGTAGTTCAATTCCAGGGCTTTACCAGCCAAAATTGATTAAAGGACACCTACTCACTGACGGAGGGGTGCGAGACAATGTACCGGCAGAGGTGTTGAAAAAACTGGGGTTGGACGTGGTGCTGGCAGTAGACGTGGGGTACGATGGTTATTCTTCACATCGCGTGGATTCCATGGTGCAGGTTTTATTTCAGAGTCTGGACATCATGGGTTCAGAAAGCATGCATATGAAATTAGACAGGTATGCGGATGTGATTATCAGACCGTTAATTAAAAATGTTTCGGTATGGGACTTTGACAAGGTCACATATTGTGTGGAGCAAGGAGAAAAAGTTGCCAGAGAAATGCTGCCACAGATACGCAAAGCGGTGGGCATTAAGTGAAAAGAGGGTACACATCTTAGGGTATTCCTTTTGGGAAAACATTTGGGGTATTTCTTCAGGGTCGTTTTCTGACAGGATTTACAGGATTTGCAGGATTTTTTTTGAGCAGGATCATTACTTTGAGAGCGTAGATAATTTCATTCGTCATTGCAAATCTATCTCTAATGATGTTTTATTTATAAACACACTAAAATTTTATTCTTAAAGAAAAATTCCATTGCCAGATAAACTTCATTGCGCATCCTATTAATCCTATTAATCCTGTTAATCCTGTCAAAAATTGGTTGGCCGCAAAGTACGACCCCAAATGTTTTTTTGCGGATAAATTTTCATTCTAGTTTGTGTATATGGTTCATGTGAGTTTTGACATGCAAGCTTATCCCGGATATAATTACCGTGTTTATTATATCTAAAGGGGGATAAGTATGAATTTTAAACCGGGTGGAATGGCTACCGGGATAGGAAGCATGCCTTTTCTTGAGCCTGATAATGCTCTTTCTCTAATATTCGAAAACCTGCCTGAAGCGCCTCATTGGCCGCAATTACCCAGACGGGGCGAAGCTGAGGGTTTTGTGTACCAGTTTTTAAATCCACTGGTAGAAATGGGCCTTTTGGTTAAAGACGGTGGCAAGACGTACTTTAACACCCTTGATAATGACTGGGCCGATAGAATGACAGAGTTCTACAGTACTTACCTGGCTGCTGAAGAAGGGGATGTGCAAGCTTTAGAACGCTTTGCTGTTCCGTCTGACTCTGCGGTTGGTCTATATTCTTTTATCAACAGGCTGAAGGAAAGCGGAACCGGCCAGGCACGGTATTTAAAGGGGCAAGAGGCCGGACCATTGACCATAGGTTTCCAGTTGAAGGATGCTGAAGGTCGCTTTTCGTATTATGAGGATCAGCTTAGAGATATACTGGTTAAAACTCTGGCCATGCATGCCCGCTGGCAGACTAAGACTTTAAGCCAGTTTGGTCTTCCGGTTATATTCTTTGTGGACGAGCCGGGAATCGGTGTTTATGGCAAGGGCACTCATATTACCGTCACCAGGGAAATGATTTTGGCAGACATGAATGCCATTGCCGGGGCTGTACATGCAGCCAATGGTTTGCCCGGTGTGCACTCTTGTGATGCCATTGACTGGTCTTTGCTGTTTGAATCGGATATGGATATTGTCAATTTAGACGTTTATAATTTTGCTAGTTCCCTTATACCAACTGCCAAAGAATTGAAACAGTATCTGAAGCGGGGTGGGATAATGGCATGGGGTATGGCCCCCACCACGGATGATGCATTTAATGAAACAGCCGAAACATTACTGGACCGCCTTTATGATATATGGGCGGAATTGGAAAAGCGGGGTATTGACCGCGGTCTTTTAAAGGAGCAAAGTCTAATCACTCCTGCGTGTGGTGCCGGGCTGTTGGAGGAAAAACTTACACAGCAAATCTACAGGCTGACCCGGGAAATATCAGCTAAGCTGGCCGGAACCGATGCTAGTTGATTACCATTTACATACCGCCCGGTGCGGTCATGCCCGGGGCACCATGGAAGAGTTCGTGCTGGCGGCCCGGGGTAAAGGGTTAATAGAGATAGGTTTTGCAGATCATATACCCATGTATTGGTTGCCGGATGAACACAGAGATCCGGAAATAGCCATGAGCTCTACAGAATTGCCGGCATATATAGAAGAGGTTCTAGCTTTGCGTGCTAAGTATCCGGAAATGACAATCAAGCTGGGTATTGAAGCAGATTATATACCGGGCAGGGAAGAAGAACTCAACCAATTCCTTTCGGGCTATGACTTTGATTATGTTCTGGGTTCCGTTCACTATGTGGAAAGCTGGGGCTTTGATAATCCTGCGTACATAGCAAGGTATAAGGAATGGGACATTGATGAGCTTTATCACCGTTATTTTGACTTAGTACAGCAGGCGGCACGGTCAGGGTTATTTAATGTCATGGCCCACCCTGACCTGGTAAAAAAGTTTGGCTATCGTTCGCAAGGGAGCTTGCACGATTTATATGCAGAGACAGCCCGGGTATTTAAGAGTGCCGGAGTGTACGTGGAGATAAACACCGCCGGCCTTAGGGCCCCTGTGGGGGAAATATATCCTAACCATGAATTTTTGCAGCACTGCATAAAACAGGGTATTAGATTTACCATTGGCTCCGATGCTCATCTACCGGAGCAGGTGGGTGAGGGGTTCGAGCAAGTGCAATTATTAGTGAGCGAGAATGATATAGCTAGGCTTTAAAATGCAGGGTGCACTGATCAGTGCACCCTGCATTTTTTTTTACTTTAGCAAATTATACCTTGCCATATAAATGGCAAGGACAAAGGAAAAAAGTACTGAAAAGCGCGCGCTAAGGGAATTGATTTAGCGCGCTTTTCTTGCGGGAGGGGACATTTGCGTAAGGTGTTAATTTTTGTCAAACAGTTCCTTAATGAACGGTAGTAGGTCTACAGGCCTGATAATCCCCACGATATCAGACTTGTCGTTCAATACGGGTACAATGGTGACGCGGTTGTTTAGAATTAATTCCGCCACTTTCATGGGGGGGTCGTTTTCAAAGGTAGTAACATTGACCATCGGTTTCATACATTCTCTCAGTGACGTGTCTTTGATTAGCTGTATCCTAGTGGAAATGCCCATCCAATCCCCGGATTGAGGCACTAAATTATCTATGGCCTCAAAAATGCTGCGTAATGTTAAGAAACCCACCAGGTCATTATTTTCGTCTGTTACTATAATCCAGCGATAACCCTTCTTACTAGCCATGTCATTGATCATGTCAACGGCTTGTTCGAGAGTTTTATCAACTTTTATGGCCGGGTAATCTGACCAGGGAACCATATAGTCCTTTACAGTTTTGCTGTGCACATATAACACCTCCGTTTTTCAATATGTCTTGGCTTATCTAATTCTATTATCACAGTATATGTAGAAATACGGCAATACTTATGCCATGTATGGAAATATTTTTTATTTTAAAGGTCTTTAGGACCTGTCGATTGTTTCACAAGTTTTGAAGTCCGGGATTACTTTATCCCGGTAATTTTTTTTCTACGGAGGCACAAAAAAGGAGGATTTTACAAGTTACCCGAGAATACAAAGTGGTGTAAAGTGGAGAGATGTGGTAGTATGGGGTTGGATAGTGGGGTGCCGTAATGTTCCTTGGAGAGCACCAACATACAATAGATGCTAAAGGAAGGCTTATTATTCCTTCCCGCTTTCGCGAAGGTCTGGGTGAAAACTTTGTTCTTACCAAGGGTTTGGACACATGCTTATTTGCCTACCCGTTAGAGGAGTGGGCAATTGTAGAACGTAAAATGCGTTCTTTGCCCATGACTAAATCTGACGCCCGTGCTTTCGTTAGATTTTTCTTTTCCGGTGCTACCGAATGCGAAATTGACAAACAGGGCAGGGTACTTATTCCTGCTCCCTTAAGAGAATATGCCGGTTTAAAAAAGGAAACTATAGTTATCGGTGTGTCTTCCAGAGTGGAAATGTGGGCGAAGGACAAGTGGGAAGCCTACAGTGCCGATGCCGCTTCTTCGGTGGAAGAAATAGCCGAGAAAATGGAAGATCTTGACCTGGGCATTTAGCCACTGTTGCAAGGTTTGTTAAATCCTTTTTAGGTAAAGATAACAAAGAAAAAATAATACACAGGTGATGCGTCTTATTTTACCATAAACTTTCAGGGGGACTTCACGTGGGAAACAATTCATTTCCCGTTAATAAAATAGAAATTTCAAACAAATGCGTACAATTCACCCATTTGCCGGTGATGCTCGAAGAAGTTATGGAGGGACTTAACTTATTTCCCGGTGGGTTATATGTTGATTGTACCGCCGGCGGAGGCGGGCACAGTGAGGAAATACTGAGGCGAACATCTCCGGACGGTAAACTTTTGGCCTTGGATCAGGACCCGGATGCCCTTAATGCGGTATCTCGTCGACTGCAAGATTACGTGGAAAGGTTATGGCTGGAAAGGGCTAATTTTATTGAGTTGAATGTAGTTTTGAATAAATTACAAATTAGTAATGTAGATGGAATTTTATTTGACCTGGGTGTGAGTTCTTACCAACTGGACAACCCTGCAAGGGGTTTCTCCTACATGGAAGACGCTCCCCTGGATATGAGAATGGACCCTTCTCAGCAGGAAACCGCGGCTCACTTGGTGCAAAAAGCATCCAAAAAAAAGCTTACTGACATCATCAAAAAGTACGGAGAAGAAAAGTGGGCTTCGCGAATTGCCGATTTTATCGTTCGGGAAAGAAAAAAACAGGCAATTGAAACCACCGTACAATTAGTGGAAATAATTAAAGCGGCTGTTCCAGCCAGCGCCCGGCGCAAAGGCCCACACCCGGCAAAGCGCACTTTCCAGGCCCTGCGAATTGCTGTCAACAAGGAGTTGGAAATCTTAGAAGATGCTCTTCGCGGGGCAGTGGGAGAACTGTCTCCCGGGGGGCGTATATGCATAATAAGTTTTCACTCACTGGAAGACAGGGTGGTCAAGGAAGTTTTTAAGGAGTTATCGGACCCATGTACGTGTCCGCGCGATTTCCCCCAGTGTGTTTGCGGGCTAAAACCGTCGCTAAAACGGGTAACCCGAAAGCCTATAGTACCGTCACCGGAAGAATTGGATCAAAACTCCCGCTCGCGTAGTGCAAAACTGCGGATAGCCGAAAAACTTTAGCCCTTAACTTAGTTATTACCGGTTGTGCGCCGGCCGGTTTCGGTTTAGGGATACTTCTAAAATAGCAGGCAGGTGAATAAGCTTTGATAGTAGCCAGGGAGCAAGTACAAGATAATTATGGAGTTCCCTCTGCAAGTCCAAGGGAAGATAAAAGGAAAAGGTCTTCTTTACAAGCGGAACATCTTTCCATGCGCCATCGCCTAATCTCAGTGGGGTTGATTGCCTTAACTTTTGTTGTCGGAATAACAATTAGTTTTTATTACGCGCAAGTATACATTACGAATTACCGCATTCAAAATACACAAAAACAATTAGCAGTACTGCAGCAAGAAACGGATGCCTTGTACAGTGATCTGGCTGAGCTTTCTTCCCTGGAAAGGGTTGAAAGAGTGGCCATCAGTGAATTGGGAATGGTTAGGCCTGACGGTTCTGATGTGGTTAAATTAGACATGAATAATAAGGCTCCGATTCATTCTAATCAGACTACTTCCCTTCCAGGACAGACAGTGCGACTTAATGAGCCGGAGGAAAAGACAGAGGCAAGAACTCCGCGGGAGAAAAATTGGGTTATACAGGCATTCAGTGACCTGGTGAAACAGGTTGAGGAAGGAGTACCTTCACGTTAAACGCGGACCGGGGGATGAAAAAATGCGTGGTATCAACATAATGATTCGCAAGAGGCTGACCTTGGTATTCTTTTTGGCCGGCCTAATTTTTGTGATATTAATTGGGCGGTTAGCCTGGATTCAATTTGTACAGGGTGAGGAACTCAAGGATAAAGCCGAAGAAGTAAGGATGCGAGATGTGCCTGTGGATGCCCGTCGCGGCTCAATTATAGACCGCAATGGCAATGAACTGGTCACCAGTATCAGTGTGGATTCTATTTACGCCATCCCCAACCATATCAAAGATCCCAAGCAAACTGCCAGGGATTTAAGTGCTATTTTAGATATGGAAGAAGATAAACTTTATAATAAGTTAACTAAAAAGGCATCCTTTGAGTGGATTAAACGGAAGGTTGATTTTGGAGTCTCTAAAAATGTTAAAGACCTGGAAATAACAGGTATAAAAACCGTAGAAGAAAATAAGAGATATTATCTAAATGATACACTTGCCTCCCATGTAATGGGGTTTTCCGGTATAGACAACCAGGGATTGTTGGGATTGGAGAAAAGCTTTGATGAGGAGCTTAAGGGAACCCCCGGCCGTATTGTGGTGGAACATGATGCCATGGGACGTGAGGCACCCGGTGCTTTGCATGAATATCAAAAGCCCATACCGGGGCACAACCTGATACTTACCTTGGACGAAACCATACAATATTTTGCCGAGCGGGAATTAGATAATGTGGTCAGTAACTATGACCCCAAACTGGCGGTAGCAATAGTAATGAATCCCAAGACCGGCGAAATACTGGCCATGGCTAACCGCCCCACCTTTAACCCCAATAGTTGGACCGAGGCCCCTAAAGAGGTATGGGACCGAAACCCGGCTATATGGTATAATTATGAGCCCGGGTCAACCTTTAAAATTATCACCGCTTCTTCCGCATTGGAAGTAGGCGCGGTGCAGCCGCAAGATGAGTTTGATGATCCCGGCTATATTAAGGTAGCCGACCGCAATATTCGCTGCTGGAAAGCAGGAGGGCACGGTCATCAAACCTTTGAAGAAGTTGTGCAAAACTCTTGTAACCCTGGATTTATCGAGGTAGGCTTAGATCTGGGTATCGAGCGTTTTTATAAATACATAAAGGCATATGGGTTTGGGCAGCCAACGGATATTAACCTACCTGGTGAGGCCAGGGGGATTATGATACCCCAAAAACAGGCTACAAATTTAAATATTGCCACTATGGCCATTGGGCAGTCCATCGCTGTGTCGCCCATTCAGCTGATTACCGGCGTTTCTGCAGCAGTTAACGGCGGCAACTTAATGAAACCCTACTTAGTGAAGGAAATTACCGATGCCGAAGGAAAAACGGTTAAAGAATTTAAACCTGAAGTGCAAAGAAAAGTTATTTCCGAAGAAACGTCACAAGAGGTGAGAACCTTACTGGAAAAAGTGGTCTCAAAAGGCACCGGAAGAAATGCCTTTGTAGAGGGCTACCGGGTGGGTGGTAAAACGGGAACGGCACAGGTTGTTGGCAATGGTGGATACGTGCAGGGCAGGTATGTTGCCTCCTTTGCCGGGTTTGCTCCCGCCAATGATCCGCAAGTAGCTATACTGGTTATGATTGCTGAGCCCAAGGGAGGCGTTTATTTCGGTGGACTGATAGCCGCACCGGTATTTCAGGCCATTGCCAGGGATACCCTCAGGTATTTGAGAATACCTGAAACTCCCGGGCTTGAAAAGCCCAAACAACCGTGGGAAGCTGAGCAGCCAAAATTTGACGTGGATGTTCCCAACGTTACAAATTTCCCTGTGGAAGAAGCAGAAAAGACATTGAAATCATCCGGACTGCAGGTTCAAACCTCCGGTGAGGGAAATATTGTTTACGGTCAAACCCCAAAGGCCGGAGCCGTAGTAAAAAACGGTACCACAGTTATCCTGCATCTGCAGGCGGCAATTAACGATGAGAAAGGAAACAAACAAGTTACCGTACCAGACCTGAGCGGGCTTACCATTAAAGAAACGGCGAACCTGTTAGAGGATATTGGTTTATACCTGGTGCCGGCAGGCACCGGACTGGCAGCAAGTCAAAGTGTTCCACCTGGACGGAAAGTGGTGGAAGGTACCAAGATAGAGGTAAAGTTTAGGCCACCGGGTGAACAAAAGCCTAACCCCGGGGTGAATAATCAAAACGCAATACAAATTGAAGATCCTTATTCCCATTAGAAACGGGTGCGGGCCGGTGTTTACACAGCGCCGGCCCGTATAAGTATTTATGGTGCCCTTTTGGTTAAGAATGGATGTGTTGTGCAATAATGGTAATAGAATCCATTATATCAAAGGAGGGGATTCTCCTTGCTGTTAAGTGAGTTATTGGCAGGTCAACAAATAGAGGCGAGTGAAGAGAACCGCTCAATAGAAATAAAAGGAATTGCATATGACTCCAGGCAGGTAGGGCCTGATTTCATTTTTGTTGCCATAGAAGGATTTAAAACTGATGGACACCAATTTATTGACGACGCCGTGTCAAGGGGAGCAGTGGCACTTTTAATCCAGAGGGAAGTTGCTGTTCCAGATGGTATATCCTGGGCACAAGTCCGCGACACGCGCCAAGGACTGGCTTTGATGGCTGCACAGTTTTATGGTTTCCCCTGTGACAAGATTAAGGTAGTTGGAGTAACCGGAACCAATGGTAAAACAACCACCACGCATATGATAAGGTCGGTTTACAGTGCAGCAGGAAAGAAAACAGGACTTATCGGTACCATCAATAATATGGTTGGAGATAGGGTCTTGCCGGTCAAACATACCACCCCGGAATCGGTGGATCTACAAAAATTAATGGCAGAAATGGTTGAAGAGCAGGTGGAGGCAGCGGTAATGGAGGTAAGTTCTCATGCCCTGGCCCTTAAAAGGGTTGAAAGCTGCCACTTTGATATAGGCGTATTTACCAACATCACCCAGGATCACCTGGACTTTCACCGGGATATGGATGATTATCTGTCTGCGAAAATGAAGCTATTGACCGGTGCCGGGATAGCAATCATTAATATGGACAGCGAATATTCCTCCAGGATTATAAGCGAGTGTGCCGGGAAAGTTGTTACCTATGGGGTAGAAAGGCAGGCGGATATTACTGCTAGGGATATAAGTATTAATCCCACTGGAGTTTCTTTCATAGCCATCTGGCCCCGGGGAAGTATACGGGTTAATATGAAACTAACCGGCTTGTTTAATGTATATAATGCTTTGGCAGCATTTGCTGTAGGTATTCAGGAAGACATGAAAGCTCAGGATATTAAAAGAGCATTAGAAGAATTAGAGGGAGTGCCGGGCCGCTTTGAGCTGGTTAACAGCGGGCAGCCCTTTGCAGTGATTGTAGATTACGCTCACACCCCTGACGGTTTGCAAAATATTTTGGCTACCGCCAGGGAATTCACCAAAGGCAGGTTAATTACGGTATTGGGTTGCGGCGGTGACCGTGACCGCACCAAGCGTCCCTTAATGGGAAAAATAGGGGTAACCATGAGTGACCTGGCCGTGATAACTTCCGACAACCCGCGCACTGAAGATCCGGAAAAAATAATAGAAGATGTTTTGGAAGGTGTAAATGAAGCTAAAAGTACAGATTACACAATAATTGAAGACCGGCGCTCAGCCATCGGTCATGCCATTAAATTAGCACGTGCCGGAGACGTAGTGGTCATTGCGGGTAAGGGACATGAGACTTACCAGGAAATAGACGGTAAACGTACTCACTTTGATGATCGGGAAGAAGCTAGTATAATATTAACGGAATTGGACGGTGCACAGTAGTGAAGACCATGACCTTAAACGAGGTGGCAAGGGCTGTAAACGGAAATATTGTCCAGGGGGACGAAGAAAAAGAGGTCGCTGCTGTTTCTACCGATTCGCGTACCCTTGCGCAGGGGAACTTATTTGTTGCTCTGCGAGGTGAGCGTTATGACGCTCACCTTTACCTGAAAGCGGCTATAAAGTCCGGCGCCGGTGCCCTTATTGTAGAAAATTATGACCTGCCGGATCAGGTCCCGGTGATCGTGGTTGATGATACGTTAAAGGCACTGCAGGCACTGGCCTCTTACAACCGGCGACAATTTACGGTTCCTGTTATAGCTATCACCGGCAGCAGTGGTAAAACCACCACCAAAGACATGGTGGCCTCCGTGTTGGCCCAAAAATTTAAAGTTTTAAAAACAGAGGGGAACTTTAACAATGAAGTGGGTCTTCCCCTTACGTTGTTGGAAATGGATGAAACCCACCAGGCCGTGGTGGTGGAAATGGCTATGCGGGGTCCGGGAGAGATTGACCAGCTGGCGGGCATATCATTACCCACCGGCGCGGTTATCACCAATGTGGGTGAAGCCCACCTGGAAAGATTGGGCTCAATTGAAAATATTGCCCGGGCAAAGGCTGAACTGCTTGACCATATAGGACAGGATGGCTTTGCGGCCCTGCATAGAGAGAGCCCGTTTTTGGCAAGAGAAGCCTCTCGCTGTGCGGGAAAAGTAATTACTTTCGGCGGCGATGAAGCAGATGTTTATGCCATAAACGTACAGAGAGCAAAAAACGGAAATATGTTTACGGTCATTTATGGTGCTGAACAGGCCCAAATGTTTATTCCCGTAACCGGACTTCACAATGTGCAAAATGCCCTTGCTTCATTCATAGTGGGCAAGCAATTGGGTCTGCATTGGAATGAAATTGCAGAAGGGCTGGGCCGGGCTGCTTTTTCCGCTATGCGCATGGAAACTGAAGAGGTTGGTGGGGTGACCATCATAAACGATGCCTATAATGCCAATCCCAGTTCCACTAAGGCTGCATTACAAGCGCTGCGGGAGACTGCGGGAGAAAAAAAGGCAGTGGCTGTACTGGGTAATATGCTGGAATTAGGGTCCGGAACAAAGGATGGACATACTGCAGTGGGAAAGGTTGCTGCTTCCTACGGTGTGGAATATCTGTTTACTGTCGGTGACCTGGCGGAATACATTGCTACGGGAGCTGAAGAAGCAGGAATGAACCGGGATAACATTAGTACATATTCAGACAATAGAGGAGTGGCAAAAGCACTGGGCAAGTTTTTGACCCCGGGTAACGTGGTATTGGTCAAAGGTTCCCGGGGAATGCACATGGAAGAAATCGTTGAAGAATTGATTAATGACTTGAGGAGCGGTAACGGTGGAACAACAAGCGGCGGGTTTAATAATTAAGGCACTTTTAATTTCATTTTTCACTACCCTTGTACTGGGGCCTTTTACCATTCCCCTTTTGCGACGGCTCAAATTTGGGCAAAATATACGTAGTGACGGCCCCTCCCGCCATATGGCCAAGGCAGGAACACCTACAATGGGCGGTATAATGTTTTTGGTGGGCATTTTGTTAGCAACTTTATGGTTAACCAGGCAAATGGAAGCCCTGATTGTATTGATTGCAGTAATGGGATTTGGTCTAATTGGCTTACTGGATGACTTTCTTAAAGTTGTGTTGAAAAGATCTTTAGGTTTGCGGGCCCGGGAAAAACTTGCGGGGCAGATTTTTTTGTCCGGACTGGTGGTGGCTGTGAGTCTAACTTACCTGGGAAGGGATACTGCTGTCAGTATTCCCTTTTCGGGCCTTGCATCAGCCGGTGGATTACATATTGAATTAGGCCTTTGGCTGTATCTGGCTTTCGGTATTTTAGTTATTGTAGGGGCTGCCAATGCGGTCAATTTGACCGATGGGCTGGACGGGTTGGCTGCGGGGGTAACTACGGCAGTGGCCTCAGCTTTTGCAGTGGTGGCAATAGTAACGGGAAAGCCGGGAGTGGCCCTGGTGATGTCAGCAATGGTGGGGGGCTGTTTCGGATTCCTCTTTTACAACCGTTACCCAGCCAAAGTATTTATGGGAGACACAGGCTCCCTTGCTCTGGGCGGTGGCCTGGGGGCAGCGGCCATTGTAACCGGGAGTGAGCTTTTCCTACTGCTTATCGGCGGAGTTTACGTGATAGAAGCGCTGTCAGTAATCATCCAGGTGATCAGTTTCCAGGTTTTTGGCCGGCGGGTCTTCAGGATGAGTCCGCTGCACCACCATTTTGAGCTGGGCGGTTGGAGTGAAAATAAGGTAGTATTTACTTTCTGGACGGTATCGGCAGTGTTGGCTCTGGCCGGAATTTACGGTCTCCAGGGACTGGGCCGCCCTTTTTCGTAAGTAATTGTAATAGAGATAAGCATCGGAAGGAATGACGTTGAATGCACTTAAAGGATAAATCAATACTGGTGGTGGGTGCCGGAAAGAGTGGTACGGCAGCGGCTAGTTTTTTGGCAGGTAAGGGTGCCCGGCCTGTCCTGACCGACACCAGGCCGGTGGAAGCTTTTAACGGTACATTGGAACACCTGCGGGAGCAAGGTGTTGTATTTTCTTTGGGCAGCTGCCCTAAAATAACTGCCGCGCTTTTTGATTTAGTGGTTGTAAGTCCGGGAGTGCCGCTTACTGTGCCTCCCGTAGTAAAGGCGCAGGAAGCGGGGGTTCCTGTCATAGGCGAACTGGAACTGGCCTGGCGTTTTAGCAAAGCCCCTGTGGTTGCTATAACAGGTACTAACGGAAAGACAACCACCACCAGTCTAGTGGGTGAAATCTTTAAAGATGCGGGATACAGGACACTTGTGGCGGGCAATATCGGAATTCCTCTGGTGGATATGATAGAAGATTACGGGCCACAGGATATGGTGGTCGCAGAGGTTTCCAGCTTTCAACTGGAAACTACCACTTCTTTCCGTCCACGTGTAGGTGCGGTATTGAATATAACCCCTGACCACCTGGACAGACATGGCTCTATGGAAGAATATATTAAGGCTAAGGCAAATACTTTTTCTTATCAAGAGCAAGGTGATTATGCCGTGCTGAATTACGATGACCCTATTACCCGGGACTTGTCTAAGTGGGCAAGGGGACAGGTCATATTTTTTAGCCGCCGGCATAGTTTAGAAAGAGGTGTCTTTGTCCACCGGGAAAAAATTGTGGCCAGGTTGGAAACCGGGGAGACAACGGAAATCTTACCGGTGTCCGAACTTGCCCTACCCGGCGCCCATAACTTGGAAAACGCGCTGGCCGCGGTGGCCAGTAGCCTGGCTATGAAGGTAAAGGCCGAAGTCATCGCACATACCCTACAGACCTTTGCGGGGGTAGCTCACCGTCTGGAACTAGTCGGTGAAATAAATGGCGTAATGTACATAAATGATTCTAAGGGTACTAACCCTGAGGCCAGTATTAAGGCCCTTGAGGCATATGAGGCACCAATAGTTTTGATTGCCGGTGGACGAAATAAAGGCAGCGATTTTAAAGCTTTGGCCGGCAAAATTAAAGAAAAAGCTAAGGCAGTTGTTGTTTTAGGGGAAAGTGCTGAAGATATAGCAGAGGCAGCCAAGGCTGCCGGGTGCAATCGTGTTTTACGGGTAAAAGATTTTCGAGAAGCGGTCTTGCTTGCCCAGCGAGAGGCCGGAGCCGGTGACATAGTTTTATTGTCTCCCGCCTGTGCCAGTTGGGACATGTTTAAAAGTTACGAAGAACGTGGGAACTTATTTAAGCAGGTAGTGAATGATCTGAGGGGGTAATACTATGCGCTTGGGGAAGAGGGCTCCTGACTTCGTTCTTTTCTTATCTATCTTGATGCTTTTAGGCATGGGATTGGTTATGGTTTTCAGTTCCAGTGCCTATTATGCAGGAGACCCCGAAGGCCCCTTTGCAGACTCTTTTTATTTTTTCAAAAAACAATTTGTATGGGCTCTCTTAGGCCTGAGTGCTATGTTTGTAATGATGAATTATGAGTATACACGGCTCAAGAAGCATGTGGGCCTGCTGCTTATAGTCGCATTTTTACTATTGGTTCTTGTTTTAGTTCCCGGGGTTGGTGCATCTTACCTGGGGGCAAGACGATGGCTTAATCTAGGTCCTTTAAGTTTTCAGCCTTCCGAATTTGTAAAGTTATGTATTATAATTTTTACGGCCTATGGCCTGGCTGCCAAAAGAAATCAAATTCATATGTTTAAAAAGGGACTACTGCCATTTATAGCCGTGGGAGGTATGGCCGCAGCCTTAATTCTGGCTCAGCCCGACCTGGGAACGGCTGCTACTTTAATGGGTACCATAGTGGTTATGTGTTTCGTGGCCGGTGCCCGGGGTGTTCAGCTGGGCAGTCTTTGTTCTGTCGGTTTGGTTCTGGTATTGACGGCGATTTGGGTGGAGCCTTATCGGAGGCGCCGTTTTCTTGCTTTTCTTGATCCCGAGGCTGACCCCACCGGAGCCGGATGGCATATAATTAACTCGCTGATGTCGCTGGGGTCAGGAGGCTTAATGGGTACTGGGTTAGGCCAGGGAAGACATTCTAAATTTCTGTTCTTGCCCGAGCGGCATACTGATTTTATTTTTGCGGCCATAGGTGAAGAGCTGGGATTTATCGGTGGTTCACTGGTAATATTGTTATTTATACTTTTATTATGGCGGGGTTTTAAGGTGGCCATTACCTGCCCCGATACTTTCGGAAGTATTCTTGCCGCCGGTATTGTTTCAGGTATTGTGCTGCAGGCCATAGTAAACATTGGTGTGGTTACCAGTTCCCTGCCCATCACCGGAATAACCCTCCCGTTTGTAAGTTTTGGAGGCACATCTTTAGTATTTACACTTATGGGTATGGGTATATTGTTAAATATATCCAAACACACAAAACCCAGATGAATGTCTATAAAATGATCTTCGCACAGCCTGTAAGACCCCGACCCCGCATAAGGAAAGGGGACACACCTGCTGAAGCTTGGGTATTTCTCTGGGGACAGGAATGTCCCCAACTAATGGGATTAACAGGCTGTAAGCTCGAAATAAGTGCGACTAAGGTTCAGATGGGGTCAAAACCCCACCTGAACCAAGTCTTCTTTATCTTCGCACAGCCTGTAAGACCCCCCCTTAGGGTCGGGGACACACCTGCTGAAGCTTCTGGGGACAGGAATGTCCCCAACTAATGGGACTAACAGGCTGTAGCTCGAAATAAGTGCGACTAAGGTTTAGCGGATAGGGGACACACCTCCTTCGGAGGAATGTCCCCAACGTATGGGTCAAAACCCCACCTGAACCAAGTCTTCTTTATAAGGAGTGGAGCAATGCGTTTTGTGATAACCGGTGGGGGAACCGGGGGGCACATCTATCCCGCGCTGGCAATAGCCCGGGGTTTACAGGAGAGGTACCCCGGTGCTAAAATCCTTTA
Organism: Bacillota bacterium; assembly: GCA_009711705.1. Lineage (GTDB taxonomy): Bacteria > Bacillota > Desulfotomaculia > Desulfotomaculales > VENG01 > VENG01. The sequence continues at coordinate 31,011 of VENG01000024.1, read as the reverse complement.
TATTGGAACAAAAAAGGGTTTGGAAGCCGATATCGTTCCCCGTTCCGGTTTGGCGTTTCAATCAATTCGATTATCGGGATTGCGCCGGAGTTTAACACCCAGGAATCTACTGGTCTTATGGCGCGCCGGTACAGGTACTCTGGAAGCCAGAAAAATAATTAAGAAATTCAAACCAAGTGCAGTGGTGGGAACCGGCGGCTATGTGTGTGGCCCGGTGGTAATTGCTGCTGCCTCTCTGCGGGTGCCCACCCTGATCCACGAGCAAAATGCCCTGCCCGGGGTCACCAACCGTATATTATCTGTTCTTGCCAGTCAAGTTACAACCACCTTTGAAGATTCTGTCCGGCGTTTTCCCCGGCGGGCAAGAGTTCAAATTACCGGACTCCCTGTGCGTCCGGAAGTACTAACGGCTGATCGGAACCAAGCGCGTGAAAAATTAGGTGTGCTGCCTCAGCAGGCGCTGGTACTATCTTTCGGTGGAAGTCAGGGGGCACGAAGTATAAACCTGGCCATGGCCGGAGTTTTAAAAGAACTGCATGCGAACGATTACATTAAATTTTTGCACGTTACCGGGCAGGCACAACAAGGTGAATTTATATCTGAGTGCCGGCGCCTAAATGTTACTCTAAACGAAGATAATATTAAGGTTGTTCCTTACCTGTACGAAATGCCTGAGGCGCTGGCAGCAGCCGACCTGATCATTTGCAGGGCGGGAGCGGCTACCCTGGCCGAAATTACCGTGCGTGGAATTCCTGCCGTACTGATTCCTTATCCTTATGCAGCGGAAAACCATCAAGAATATAACGCGCGTGCTCTTGTTCGAAAGGACGCGGCTGAGATGATCTTGGATGATGAGGTTACCGGCCGGCTTTTGGCGCAAAAAATAAATACAATGATAAATAACCCAGAAAAACTAAAAGAAATGGCCGGGGCAAGTCTCTCTGAGGGCCGGCCCCGGGCCTTACAGGATATAATCAAAAATGTTGACAGGCTACTTTCCGGGTGAATTCACAATCTGTTATACGATGCGGTGTTATCTTGGGACAGGCCTTCCAGGGTAACAGTAACACCTAGCCTCACAGCAGCATAATATAACATATCTTGTTTGGGCGGATGTTCTTTTGGAAGGAGTTGATGATTACCTGTGCAATCAATACCGGATAAAATTCACTTTATTGGCATAGGCGGCGCCGGTATGAGTGGCCTGGCCCAAATACTGGTAGAATTAGGCCGGGAGGTTACCGGTTCAGACTTAAACCGAACTCCGGTGACAGAAAGGTTGGAGTCCCTGGGAGCTGCATGCTACAAAGGACATCATAGAGAAAACGTGCAATCGCCGGACCTTATAGTTGTTTCCACTGCTATTCCCGAAGATAACCCGGAGCTGGTCGCAGCAAGGGAAAAGGGTATCCCGGTTATTCACAGGGGAGACTTATTATCCCTCTTGATGGAGCGGCAAAAGGGAATAGCCATCTGTGGAGCTCACGGCAAAACAACAACCACATCCATGTTGGCCACTGTATTGGAAAAGAATAACCTGGACCCTACAATAGTAATTGGAGGTGAATTGACTGAGATTGGCGGTAATGCCAAATTGGGTTGCGGTGATTATATGGTGGCCGAAGCAGACGAAAGTGACGGGTCGTTTTTAAAACTATCTCCGGAAGTAGTAGTGATTACCAATATAGAAGATGATCATTTGGACTATTACGGCAGTATTTCTGAAATAGAGGCTTCTTTCAAACGTTTTCTCGACAAAGTCCCCTCCAATGGGCTGGCCGTAGTTTGCGTCGATGACCCTAACGTTTGCCGGGCAATTGCAGGTTATGACAAACCGGTGATAACTTACGCCGTAAACTCCGGCGATGCCGACTATATAGCCAGGGAGATCAATTTGAACGGTATCGGTACAATAGGTGAAATTTATTTTCGGGGGGACCGCCTTGGTCAGTTGAAACTGACCGTCCCGGGAAAGCATAACCTGGCTAATGCCTTGTCTGCAGTAGCAGTGGGACGTCACGTAGGGCTACCTTTCACTCAGATAGCTGAAGCATTACGGTCCTTTAAGGGCGCCGGGCGGAGATTTCAGCTTTTGGGAGAGGTAGGAGGCGTGAAGGTAATTGATGACTACGCCCACCACCCCAGTGAAATCGAGGCTACCGTACAGGCAGCCAAGCAGGTTAACCCGAAAAGGTTGATTGGAGTCTTTCAGCCCCACCGGTACACCAGAACCTCTCAATTATATGATCGTTTCGGCCGGGTTTTCAGCGGCGTGGACGAGATAATTATTAATGAGATATACAGTGCCGGAGAAAGGCCAATAGAAGGGGTTAACGCCGGGTTGATAGTACGTGCGATAAAGAAAAACAGCGGGAAGGATGCCCGCTTTTTCATCACTCGCGACGAAATTGTTGATTACTTGGCCGGTTGTGTTCAACCGGGTGATATGGTTTTGACCATGGGTGCGGGGAATATATGGACCGTTGGTGTGGAATTGGTTGAAAGGTTAAAGGAGAATAGAGATTGAATGGCCGGGAAATAATGCAAGACTTGCGTTCCGTAGTTTCGGGAACGATCAAAGCTAATGAGTCCATGCAAAACCACACCAGTTGGAAAATAGGAGGGCCGGCGGAAGTATTTGTTGAGCCGCAAAGCCTTAAAGATTTGCAGTCCATTTTTATCTATGCCCGGGAAAACGGCATAGATTTGACCGTAATCGGTCATGGCAGCAATTTATTAGTCTCTGATCTCGGCGTAAAAGGTATAGTAGTAAAAATAGGTAGGGGAATGGACTATTTTTCGGTGCAGGGTAATAGAATCACAGCAGGTGCCGGAGTGAAATTGGCCCGGCTTGCTGCGTTGGCACGAGAAAACGCGCTTGAAGGGTTTGAGTTCGCTGCCGGTATACCCGGAACCGTCGGTGGAGCGCTGGCCATGAATGCCGGTGCTAATAATTGGTGTATGGCAGACCTGGTGAGTGAAGTGCTTACTATAGACAACAGTGGAAATATAAGAAAATACATGGCCTCGGAATTAGACTTTTCTTACCGGAGCAGTGAACTGCGCGAAAAGTCCCTCACCGTGGTGGAAGCGGTATTTGAAGGAGTTAAAGGTAACAGGGAAACTATTAAAAAGGTAACGGAAGATAACCTCGGCAAAAGGAAGAAAACCCAACCCCTAAATTATCCCAATGCCGGGAGTGTATTTAAAAATCCGCCCGGAGATTCTGCCGGGAGGTTGATAGAAATGGTGGGCGCCAAAGGCTTAGCGGTCGGTGATGCCCAGGTTTCAACGAAACACGCCAACTTCTTTATCAACCGGAAGAGGGCTACAGCCAGGGATATGCTCATTTTAATAAAAAAAGTGCAAAGCCTTGTTTGGAAAGAATACGGAATAAACCTTTGCCTGGAGGTGCAATTGGTGGGCGAACACTGAAGCGGAGGTGACAGCAATTGCACAGGTTTATGATTTCCGGGGGAAATCCCCTGAAGGGAACCATTCGTGTCAGTGGTTCCAAGAATGCTGCCTTACCCATTATAGCAGCGAGCTTATTAATTGACGGTGAATGTTGTATCAAAGAAGTACCTAGGTTAAGAGATGTAGAGGTGATGAAAGACGTATTAACCTACTTGGGTGCAACTGTTAGCTGGGAAAAAGATGTAATGCGTATTGATGCACGTAATATCCACGGGTATGAAATTTCCGAAGATTTAATGAGGAAAATGCGGGCATCAAATCTTGCCCTGGGATCTTTACTGGGGCGTCTAAGGCAGGCAAGAATAAGTTACCCTGGTGGCTGTAATATAGGTTCCCGGCCCATGAATTTGCATCTTAAAGGTTTAAGAACACTGGGTGTTGAGATAAAGGAAAAATTTGGTTATATAACCGCCGAGGCCAAAGAGCTAAAAGGTACTGACATTCACCTGGATTTGCCCAGCGTTGGTGCTACCGAGAATTTAATGATGGCCGCTGTACTGGCACAGGGCACAACAATACTTCGTAATGCCGCCAAAGAACCGGAAATAGTAGATTTACAAAATTTTCTTAATTGTATGGGCGCTAAGGTCAGGGGTGCAGGAACGGATAATATTAAAATCGACGGAGTTAAGAAGCTGCACGGCAATGAACATTCCATAATCCCTGACAGAATCGAGGCCGGCACTCATATCATAGCCGGTGCTATTACCCAGGGGGACTTAACGGTAACCAATGTCATACCGGAACACGTAGAACCGTTAACGGCAAAACTTAAAGATGCCGGTGTTGGCTTGGAAATAGCAGATGATTGGGTAAGGGTATTCACCCATGAAAACCCCAAGGCGGTTGACATAAAGACTCTGCCCTACCCTGGTTTTCCCACTGATATGCAGCCTCAGATTATGGCCCTCTTAACCTTATCCGAGGGCACCAGCGTAATCACCGAGACTGTATTCGAAAACCGTTATAAGCATGTAATGGAATTGCGCCGTATGGGCGCAGATATAAGGGTGGAAGGGCAAACAGCCATCGTCAGAGGCGTCCCCCGCTTGAGCGGTGCCTGTGTAGAGGCCAGCGACCTAAGAGCCGGTGCCGCCCTGGTATTAGCGGCCATGGCGGGAGAAAATGGCTCGGTTATCGACATGGCCGAACACATCGACCGCGGATATGAAAGAATGGAAAATAAATATAATGCCGTAGGGGCAAGAATCATTCGAGTGCACAGTTAATGTGGACTCTTTTTTGGTTAGTCGGTGGACAAGGCGTTCACCCCTTCCTTCACCCGCACTTAAGGCAAGGATTTTGCTGGGATGGTAAATCTAGGACCAGCTAACCGGATTGGCCATAGTTGAAAACGGGAACCTTGATAATAGGTTTGACCTTTGGAGGTTTATCCTTCACAAAAAACAAGAGGCATTATAAGATTTCGTTATATTATCATACGTTTATCACTGTGGAGATACGTAAATTGATCTTCAAATGGCTTATCATAGGGCAAGCAAGAACCGTCCCCACTTGCCCTTAACCTCCGGTCGTTGTTATATAAAAAGGCAGGCCATAAAGACCTGCCTATCTTCTTCTCAGTTTCCTTTTAACCCTATCATATGCATTGCCCCTAGGGCCGCAGTATACTACTACAGCTCTTTCCATGTTCTCAAAAACTTCATAAACTATCCTATAAGAAACACGTTTATAATCAAAGGGTATTTTATAACAACCTGATAAATTGCCGACCAGGGGGATACCAACCTCTATATCGTCGGGTATCAGTAATATTCTTTGAATAAATTCTTCTCTTAACGGAGGAGAGCATTTCTTTTTATTGTCTAAGTACCGTGAAACCGACTTAGCAAGTTCGACATTAGCCATATTTAACTAGGCTATTTATTTAAGAAATCTTCTAAAGAAATGGTATCTCCCGATCGAGCTTCCTTGCGGCCCTGGTCAACTTGACGCATGGCTTTTTTGTCTGCCAAAAGGGACTTAGTGGCAGCTACCCTCATTGATACCGGTTTATTTTTACCCTTTCTCCTTTGGATGTTAGTTGCTTCAGGCATACTAACCCTCCTCTTTCTATCTTTCTTGTTTCTCATTAGTTTATCACCTTCCATTTGTGTGGACAAGTTTCTTCTTACCATTCTTGCCATTATTCATAGTTATTTAACTGGCAGATGTGATTATTTAAAAGGCTTTGTCGAAAAATAAAAGACCAGAGAGGAATTAACCCCGGTCCTTGTTTTCGCTGGCCTGTTTGGCGGTGTCCTGAGCGGCTTTTTGAAGATCAAAATTTTCCTTGCTGTAGTCTTTATTGGGGGAATTATAGATTATACTCATTCTTTTGCACCTCCGGCTGGCATTTGATCTTTACCCTGCAGCCCGGAGTATCCTTCGATGATATAACACGGAAGCAACATTACTTTGCCGATGCTTGCCGGCGGGAAGTATCCATTGAGAGGAAAGGCAGATATTTGCACCTGAACATTACGGATAGAACTCTGGAAAGCTATTACCCGTACAAATGGGACCCAGCGCCGTATCTCAAAAAGATGGATTTGCCGGTCCCTATTGGCTACACTGCCACCGGTTTGGAAGTGGTAGACCTTGCTTCCCTGCCTCATTTACGCTGTGGCATTCCGGTTCCATTATTTGAGCGGCGTCCCCATAACCCCTCAGCCAGCGGGCAAACTCCGATTGGCCCGCCACTTTGTTATACAATATTATTGAACCATCCGGATTTGCCCGATCCGGTGCAGTTGGAAGACGGGTCGCTGGAGTACCACGGCAAGATCTATGGGGTTCACAACTTCTCCAAATGGCTACTATCCTTCGGCTCGTCGCCGAGGTGCTAGAGCCGGAATGGCTTAGAAGCCAAATGATTGAAATCGCCCGGGGCTGGTGTGAGTTATATGGTGACTAAAAATTTAAAAGGTTATACTTGTTTAATAATAATTGTAAGGTGAAATCATAAACGAATGATGGTGAGATGCTAATGATAGTGAAAATTTTTAAATTGTCAGACATCGAGAACCTCTGGTGTGCAAAAAACCCCGGGGTTATCGCAAATTGCCATTGAAGCCCTTGGGACGCAAGGCCTCCAATGGCCCGCAGTCTAAACAAAAATAATTCCCGTAAGGAAATTGAAACAGATTAAAAGGTCGTGCAGAAGAGCTTAAGTCGTCCCCGGAGCATACGAAGGCATATTATATACCTGAAGTAGATGGTAGGTGTTTCAATTCGTGCGCAATTTGAGGCAAATTACCAAAACCGGCGAAGCCAGGAGGGACAAGCCCTCCCAAACTTTCGCCAACTATGCCAAACACAAGTTCTGCATAGGGCAAGCAAGAACCGTCCCCACTTGCTTTGCATAATAGGCTTGAGAATGTTAAAAGAGAGTGTCCGCATAGGACACTCTCTTTTGCTTGATAAGTGATGTTAATTTCATGATTCGTTTTTAAATGATATACTTTTAGATTACAACAGGTACATTGTTGCCAGTAAACCTGTAACAGACATAACGATGCAGTATGGCAGAGCCAGTTTCACCATTTCCATATAAGACAGGCGAATCAGTGGAGCAAGTGCAGAGGTTAACAGGAACAGGAACGCCGCCTGACCGTTTGGTGTAGCAACGGAAGGGATGTTTGTACCCATGTTGATTGAAACTGCCATCTTTTGATATTGTTCCAGTGCAATGCCTCCAGCTTTAAACGCTTGCTGTGTTTCATTCATATATACGGTAGCAACAAATACGTTATCACTGATCATAGAAAGGATACCGTTTGCCATAAAGAAAGCGACAAGCTGATTCTGTCCATCCATGTTCAGTACCCACTGAATGATCGGCTTAAACAGATGCTGGTCATGAATAACCGCGACGATGCCAAAAAATACGACCAGCAACGCAGTAAACGGCAGTGCTTCTTCAAACGCATGACCGATTTTTTCTTCTTTAATAACCCCGTTGAAAGCGGTAAGCAGGATGATAATCATCAGACCAATAATACCGACTTCTGCCAGGTGCAACCCCAGGGCGATAACCAACAGAACGCCGCATACAGCCATAATTATCATGCGTGCACGTCCGCGAGCATCCATCTTAGCATCTTTAGCTTTTACGTCTTCTTCCATAACCTTTCGAACAGTATCAGGAAGCTGATAGCCGTACCCCCAAAACTTGGTGACTTCAAGGGTAATGCAGGTCAGAAGACCAACGATCAGTACCGGGATAGACACAGGTGCGCTGTGTAAAAAGAAATCAACGAAGTGCCATTCCATAATGGTGCCGATCAGTAGGTTCTGCGGTTCACCAACTATAGTTGTTGCTCCGCCCAGCGCAGTACCCACAGCACCATGCATCATAAGATTGCGCAGAAAACCACGGTACTGGTTCAGGTCCTCCCTATATGTGTCATCAACAATATGGTCGTGATTAACGTCATATTTTTCTAATACTTTTTCGCTGGAAGCAAACTTGTGGAAGATGTTGTAAAATCCATATGCCACGGCGATAATCACCGCCGTTACGGTTAGCGCATCCAGAAAAGCTGAAAGAAATGCACCCATTAAAGAGAACAGGAATGCAAGCGCGACTTTGGAGCGTACTTTGGTAAGGATCTTGGAAAACAGGAACACAAGACCTTCTTTCATAAAATAGATCCCGGCAACCATGAACATCAGAAGCAAAATAACCGGGAGGTTCATTTCAACTTCCTGATAGATCGTATACGGGTTAGTAAGCCCGAGTACAACGGCTTCGATTGCAAGAAGTCCACCTGCAGGGAGCGGATAACATTTTAGCGCCATTGCAAGAGTAAAGATAAATTCGACAATCAACACCCAACCGGTAACGTACTTACCGACGGTAAGCATCAAAATAGGGTTCAACACCAGAAAAGCGAGAATTGTTGCTTTGTACCAGTCCGGAGCGTTACCCAGAAAATTTGCTTTGCATGCTTGTCCGAAACCCATCTGTTTCGCTTTTCCGGTAACAGCCTGAGGATCCATATGACACACCTCCAAAATGAGAAATTTATAAGGCCTACCAGATATTCACAGGTCAATCAGTCACTGTAGTGCCGCATTAACATATTTATCTTTGAATTCACTATCGCTACTAGACCTGTATATCACTCCACACGATTGTAATCTAAGAAACTTGTTTTGGATTAAAACCAATAATTATTAAGATAGAACTTGCGAAGATAAGAGCTGCTATATCGAATGGCAACTCTCTTGTTACCAACTTTTCCGTGAACTTTGCCCAAAACAGGGAAATATTCACCCCCTATTTATAGTGTCAGAACAAACAAAAAAGGACAACAAAAAAAAGGGGCATAGCCTTATTAAAGGCTACCCCCCCCAGTAGTCCGAATTCCTTGTGCCAAACTTGGCACAACACGTAATATGGATTATTGTATCAAATTGTTAGTTATTTGTCTAGAAAAAATAAGCCGGATTACTATTTCTCGATCTAAAACACCTAATAAATTTTCTCCAAATCTATCCAACACTAAGGAATACAGTTATGAGCATTGGCAGCCCTTTGGGTTGTTTAATTCCATATCTGATGGCATTGTTTCTGGTTTCAGAGATATTAATAGTATAACCATTATACAGTTCACTGCTCCAATTTCCAATGGAAGTTCTTGAGATGCTCTTTTCTGCTGACTAATGCTGTTACTGAATTGGTGACAGTTTGGTGGCACGTGTCACCAAACTTGTCCAAAAACGAGCCAAAAAGATATATGGAAGCAAATAACAAAAATCGGCGAAGCCAGGAGGGACAAACCCTCCCAAACTTTCGCCAACTATACCAAACACGGGTTCCGCACAGGGCAAGCAAGAACCGTCCCCCACTTGCTATGCTATTGATTGGCCTTCAATTGAAATTTGCCACAGCTCTGGGCCTCTGGATTGTTATTTTTTAAGCATTCCTCCAACCCTTCAAGGCCCACTCGCTTAATTACCTCCATGATGGGTATTACCCCCGGTACTCTTTTTCCTAAGCCGTAGTAAGCCTTAATATTTTTAAGGCAGCCGGTTCTGACTTCCTGCTTGCCCTGTATTTGCACAAAGAATTTGCAGTGTTTGCACCGGTGGACGGCTCTTTGGCGCATTTCAGGCAAGTAAATGCGATGTTTTTCCCATAAAACATTATCGCGTCCCACGATTGATGCTCCCTTCTGTCAGGGATACTCCCCTCATGATTGCTGTCTCTCCAAACCTATCTTTTATCCGGTCGCATGCCCGTGAAATTCGGGAAAGACGGATTCGTTCACCAAAGATATCGTATTGAAAGTGGTCTTTTGGAATTAAATTGCTAAATGTTATTCCCACCAGGCGGACTGGCCACTCCTCTTCCCAGTGCTTTTGTAAGATGCCGCAAGCGGTGAAGTAAATTTCATCGGCCAGGTCAGTGTACTGGGACATGCTTTGCGACCGGGAGAAAAAACGGAGCTGGGGGTCACGTAGGGTTAAACTCACGGTGCGGCCAATATAATTCCCCTGGCGCACGCGCCGGGCGATTGCCTCGCTCAATTCCAGCATGACAACTTTGATTCTTTCAAAACCCTGCAGGTCCCGGGGTAAGGTCTTTTGCTGGCCGATGCTTTTACAAGTATCCAATGATGTGGGTACCACCGGGCTATTGTCTACCCCATTGGCAAGGTGCCAGAGCAATTGACCGTTTTTACCCCACCGTTTTTTAAGATATTGCACCGGAAAATTTGCCAGGTCCCCAATGGTATGTACGTTACAGTTGTAAAGATGCTTTTCGTACCGGGAGCCAACGCCGAATAGTTTTCTAACGGGCTTGGGCCAAAAGATTTGCTTAAATTCCTCAATATCCGCAACCATGGTCAGGCCATTGGGTTTTTGTACCCCGGCTGCCATTTTTGCTATTAGCTTATTCGGACCGATACCCACGCTGCATAGTACACCTACGTCATTTTTAATACGTTCTTTTAGCATTTTTGCAGTAACTTCCGGCAGGCCCCAGAGGTCGGTAACACCTGTAACGTCAGCGAAGGCTTCGTCTATAGAAAAGGGTTCCACCAGATCTGTTATGTCCCGCATGATATGCAGTATCCTGGTGGAAAAGTCTACATAGAGCTGGTAATCCGGTTTAAAAAAGTGTCCGTCGGGACAGAGTTGGCGGGCCTCCCACATTGGCATACCCGTCTTAACGCCCAAGTCTTTTGCCGGGTATGATGCAGCCAGAACGATCCCGGTCCTCTTTTTGGGGTCGCCGGCAACAATAACTTTTTCATTTTTTAATTCGGTTTGTAAAGCCTGGTGGCAGCTGGCAAAAAAGCTATTCATATCAGCTAGTAAGATAACTCGCTTCATATAATCACCAATCCACAGAACTAATGTTTGGTATTAATTATAGTGGTTTTGGGGACGAGAATCAACTGGTGTAATTTGGACTCGCGAGTGAATACGAGGGCTTTTAGATGATGGGGAACAACAATGAGTAAATTTAACGAAATGAAGGAAAACCTGGCCACAGAGTGTGGCCAAACTGGAGGATCAGTCATATGACGAGCAGGAAAGAATTAATAAGGTAGTTATAATCACAGCTGCAGTGTGTTCCTTCTTTAACGGAAATTGGGATCTGCAGGAACAGCACTGAAGTTTCTTACCAGTTGGAATGATGTATCAACCGGGGCGGTCCGAATTGTTTACACTCTCCTCGTGTAAACAAAGAAAAACTTCTATCAAATCGGGATCAAAATGTGTCCCGGCACACCTTTTTAATTCCGTGATAACTTCGCTTTGGGGTAGTGCTTTTCTGTACGGTCTTCCATTTGTCATTACCTCGTAAGCATCGGCGATAGCTGTGATGCGAGCCAGCAATGTTATCTCCTTACCTTTTAATCCGCGTGGGTATCCCGAACCATCCCAGCGTTCATGGTGGGCTAAAATGTCTTCGGCGACATGGCTGAACTCTTCCGTTGAACGGGCTATGCGGTATCCTATTTCCGGGTGCTTTTTGATAATCTCCCATTCCTCTTGCGTTAAAGCCTCTTTTTTTATCAAAATGTTTTCAGGAATATTAATTTTCCCAATATCGTGCAGTGTAGTTAATATGCCTAACCGGTGTAGCTCTGAATCGGGAAGCTCAACTTTCTCACCGATTTTCAGAGCCACATCCTGCATGCGCCTGGTATGCTCTTCTGTTTCGTGGCTTTTTGCTCCTAGTGTTTTAAGTAGGCTATTTAAAACCGCACTTTTGGCACTTCGACTTTCTGTAAGCTTGTGCTTATACATATTATCTTCGGCTTCTTTTAAGGTCTCAGTAAGATTTTTTTCTGCACTGTCCTTAATTTCGCTGCCTAAGGCTATTGAAATGGGGATATCTTCCACATATGTTTTACTGCAAGCATAATTAATTCTTTTGCATATTGATAATGCTTCCATTTTTGTCGTTTGGGGCAGAAGGATAACAAATTCGTCGCCGCCCCAACGGGCAATGATATCTTCTTGGCGGCAGGAGTTTTTTATGACTTCCGCCGTATGCTTAAGCATCTCATCCCCTACACTGTGTCCGTAGGTGTCATTAACCAATTTGAGGCCGTTCAGATCAGAAATGATAACGCTGATAGGCAGCTGCCTTTCGACATCGAGCCTTTTCATCTCTTCTTCCATGTATCTTCGGTTGTAAAGATCCGTAAGACTGTCGTGGAAGCTCATGTATCGAATCTTTTCTTCCGTCTGCTTACGTTCGGTAATATCTGTATGAGTTCCGATAACGCGCAGGGGCTCACCCCCGCCTGTCCACTCGATTACTTTGCCCCGGGCCAGAATCCACTTGTAGATGCCGTTTTTACAGAGAATACGGTGCTCGTTTTGGTAGTCCGGTGTTTCACCCCTGAAGTGTTTCTCCAGGAATGCATAGCATTTTCTCTTATCTTCCGGGTGAACTCTTTTGTCCCATTCCTCTATGTCATTGCCAATTTCGTGTTCTTCATAACCCAGCATTTTCTTCCATTGACGTGAAAAGAACGCTTGGCCTGTCTGAACATTCAAGTCCCAGACTCCGTCACCGGAACCTTCCAGTGCAAACTGCCATCTCAATTCACTTTCCTCAATTTTTCTCCTTAAAGCATAGTCTTCGCTAACATCAGAAAAGACTAATACTACACCGGTGATTATTTCGTCGTAGTTCTTTATCGGTGCAGCACTGTCGGCAATCTGATATTCGGTGCCGTCTCTAGAGATGAGAGCAGTGTGATTAGCAAGGCCGATAACTTCACCATTTTCCAGAACTGTCTTAACAGGATTAGAAGCAGGTTTGCGGGTTTTGGAATCTATTATCCGGAAAACATCAGCCAGCGGTTTCCCTCTTGCTTCAGAAAACGGCCACCCGCAAAGCTTTTCAGCCATAGGATTCATCCTGGCAATTAATCCTTCTTCGTCAGTTGCAATTACCGCGTCACCAATAGAGTGTAAAGTAGTGGCAAGGTTTTCCTCATTTTCGCGCAGGGCTTTCTCCGCTCTCTTGCGTTCGGTGACATCTGATACTGTTGATATCACCAAAGGTTTTCCTGGTACCGGGATATTCTTAGCGGTTATATAGAATGTCTCTTTTCCTTTACGGGTTATCGGAACATCCTCCCAATGCATTCGCTCCGGATCACCGCTGGCACAATCCTCCAAAACCCTTTGCTTAAGCTTTTCCCTAAACTCAGCATCCTCGTAAACAACCTCCCAAAAACTGTCTGTATCGGTAAGGGCTTCTCTTGTAGTTTGGTAAAAATTATAAAAATTATCATTCATGTATTCGAATTTTACAGTGGGATCGACAGAGTTTACAGCGATACCGATGGGAAGGTTATCCATGACGGACTTAATAAAGGCTTCATTTTCCCGCAGTGCCATTTCCACCTTCTTATTCTCCGTGCTATCACGAAAGACCACGGCAAAATAGCCGGGCTCGTCGCTGTAGGCGGTAATATCGTACCATCGATCCGCCACCTCAAAGTACTGTTCAAAGTGGGTGCTCTTACCTGTTGACGCCACCTTGCCATAGGTGCCGATCCAGTCAAAAGAAGATTCTTTTATATCCGGGTGTACCTCTGTGACCTTTTTACCGATAACACTGTCCCTGGAAAGACCTGTCATTTCTTCAAAAGCAGAGTTTATTTTAAGAAATATATAGTCCACAGGTCTGTTTTCGCTGTCCGTTACAATCTGGTGGTAGGCAAAAGCGTCCGGCAGGTTCTCAACAAGAAAACGGTATTTGTCTCGCCCGGATATCATGCAAAATCTCTCCTTTAGATAGCAAATATAGCCAAATTTCGGCAACATTCCTTGTAATTCCTTCTTTTATGGAAAAACTTTGACAAGTTCACCGTACGGGCAGTACTGGATACAAAAATAAACTTTACTAGATCAGTGAACTCGTTCAGCTAAAGCTGAACATCGGAGCTAAAGAGGAAAGGGGACACATCTCCTGCGGAGGAATGTCCCCAACTGGTGGGGGTTCAACCCCACCTGAAGAAAAAAAGTGCAAACTCCCACTTATAGAAGTGGGAGTCTTAGAAATCAGATAAAGAGCCTACGGTGTTCTTTTCTTGGAGTTAAAAAGGTTTCGTACCGGCAAGGTAGAAAAATACTGGAAAGAAATTTCTTAGAGGGGGAATATTGTCGGTGCAAAGAAACAAAATGATGTGGGCGCTGTGTATTCTTTTACTGCTGGCGACAGCTCTGACAAGCTGCTCGGAATCGGGGCGGGAGGCAAAGGAACCGGACCCGGAGGCATCCCGGCCGCCGACCGCCTACGCCTCAGAGTTTGCCTCATATAAAGAGGTGCCGGTGGATGCCTCCCCGGGTGTAGAGCCCTACACTGTGGAAACCGGCCTGAGGAATGTAATTAACCGGGATATGTTCGAGTTGTCCCCGGAGGCCAAGCAGTTACTGGTGGAGAACGGCTTTGTGGTGGAGCCAGGCCAGTTCCGGGAATTTTTCATGCTCTATGAAATGAACCGCTATGCATTTGAGCCGGTACCCAGCTTTATCACCACCGACTCTATGCTGCACAACTACCACCTATTTTTCAGCCACCTCTTACGGGTTACGGAAAAGGAAAAGCTAGCCCCGGAATTAAAAAAAGTAACTGCTGCTATGCTCTCTTTGTCTGAAGAACAATACGCAGATCTTAAGGGTACCGGGTGGGAGAACGCCGCCAAGAGAAATTTGGGCTTTTTCGCTGTGGCCGGAAGGCTTTTAGACCCTAAAATGCCGGTTCCGGCACAGGTGCAGGGGGAAGTGGAAAATGAGCTGGCCCTAATTGAAGACAGCTCAGGCATCCAGGATTCCCCTCTTATGAACATGGGGCAAGACCTGAAGGGCCCGGATGCGCTGCAGGAGGACTATTCGCAGTATATTCCCAGGGGCCATTATGCCCATAGTGAACTTCTACAGTCATATTTTCAGGCCATGATGTGGTATGGGAGAATGACCTTTCGGCTCAAGAGTGAAGATGAAACCAAATCCGCTGTTTTAATGACCCTGGCCCTTGATTCTAGCGATAGCCGCCAGAGTTGGGATAATATTTACCAGCCCACCAACTTTTTTGTAGGCAAAAGTGATGATCTTTCTTACCCGCAGTACCGGGAACTGCTGGATAAAACCCACGGCAGCGGGGCCGGGCTCAAAGAAGTCACTTCCGGCGGGGAAAAGTGGGAAACCTTTATGAGGGAAGCGGCAAGGCTGAAACCCCCGGTCATAAATTCAGTTCCCGTGTTTGAGGAGGAAATTCAGCCTGACCGGGTCAGGGAAATAAAGGGCTTTCGGTTCATGGGGCAAAGGTTTACCCTGGATGCCTCAGTTTTCCAGCGGCTGGTTTACCGCGAGGTAAAGGAAAACAGTGCAGGCGAAAGGAGATTGCTGCCCAGAGCCCTGGATATTCCAGCCGCCATGGGCTCCGTTGAAGCTTATGACATTCTGAAGGCGGAGGGGGAAACGAGCTACCCCGGCTACCCTGAGAATATGAGTAAACTGCAGAATTATATTGCCGGTTTGGACAGAGAAACCTGGAACCAAAACCTTTATTGGGGTTGGCTGTATACCCTTGATTCTTTGCTGGAAGAAAAGGGGGAGGGATACCCTTTCTTTATGCAAGGCGAGGCTTGGACCAGAAAAGGTCTGAATACCTATTTAGCCAGCTGGACAGAGCTGAAGCACGATACCATACTGTACGCCAAACAGGTATATGCTGAAATGGGCGGCGGCATGGAAAACGTAGATGACCGGGGGTACGTGGAGCCCAACCCGCACCTGTATGCCCGCCTGGCCGCACTGGTGGATATGACCCGGGAGGGGCTAACGGAAAGGGATCTTTTGGACCAAAGGGACCGGGACAGCCTGGATCGTCTGGAACAACTGGCGCTGGCCTTAAAGACCATATCGGAAAAGGAACTCTCCAATAAACCGCTTACCGGGGACGAGTACGACCTAATTCGCTCCTACGGCGGGCAGCTGGAACACTTTTGGTTGGAGGCCCTCAGGGATGAAGGGGTGGATCACCGCTCCGCTATAGGTGACAACCCGGCAGCGCTGGTGGCCGATGTGGCCACTGACCCTAATGGATTGGTACTGGAAGAGGCCACCGGTCACATCTTTCCCATTTATGCCGTGGTGCCCGTTGACGGCAGCTTGAGAATTGCCCGGGGCGGTGTTTATTCTCACTACGAATTCCCCTGGCCCCTAAACGACCGCTTAACGGACAAAAAATGGCAACAAATGCTGGACTCCGATCAGGCACCGCCCTTGGCCCGATGGACTGAAAACTTTGTTGCCCCGTGAGACTAGCTTGTTTGCTGCTGTTTCTTGTGCTGGTGGCGGGTTGTCCGGGCTGCTCCGGTTCAGGTGGCACGGTGCAGCCTGTCGGGACCGTGGAAAGCCGGGGCTTTACAGCCTTCGAAAATAACAAGCTAAAGCTAGCGGAAATTTCGGAATCCCAAATATCTCAGGCCCTAAGGGACCGCCCGGAATACAGGCTGGTTAAACACCGCCAATTTGATCTGGACGGGGACGGTACCCCGGAAAAAATCTCTTTGCAAGACGGGGAAATAACGGTGCAGATCGGCTCCGGCTTTTTTTGGTGTTCACCACGTGACTGGTGGGTGGACTATTTCTTTTTGGGGGACGCCGACAACGATGGCACGCCGGAGCTAAACCTTTTGGTTTGGAAACAGGGAAGCTTTGGCCCTCAGAGGCCTTTCTGGGTAAAAGGAGAAGACAAAGAAATTAAAAATCACCTGTTCATTTTCAGGCTGGAAAAGGGGGACATAAAACCGGTGTGGCAGTCCTCCAACCTGGACATGCCCAACCACTGGGCCGCCCTTTTAGACATTAACGATGACGGGGAGAATGAACTGGTAGCCGTGGAGGGCAGTTACACCAATCCCGGGAAGAGGAAAGTAACCATCTGGAAATGGAACGGCTGGGGTTTTTCCCGGTTGGACATATTTGACAGCAATGACGGCCAATTATAGACTCCCACTTCTATAAGTGGGAGTTTGCACTATTTTTCTTCAGTTGGAGTTGAATCCCACCAGTTGGGGACATTCCTCCGCAGGAGGTGTGTCCCCTTTCCTCTTAAGCCCCGATGTTCAGCTTTAGCTGAACGATTTCACTGTTTTTACCATATTTCTGCCCAGTTGGCGGCAGGCTTTCATTGCTCCCTCGTCTTCCTCCACGCTTCTGCGCCAGATGTTTTTGCCTTCTTTAAAATCGGCCTGCAATGAGCCGCTTACCCCGGTAAAGGCCAGCGGTGCGTTCTGGTCCCGGGCGTCCACCAGCTGTATTCCCTGGCCGGAGAGGTAATGCTCCATGATTTGCAGTACCAAGTCCTGTCCACCGTTGCGCAAGCCGGCATTGGTAACTGCCGCCCCGGCCTTTCCAGCCAGCATATTTTTGTACATGTGCATCCAGCGTGAGCGGTCCATGAAGTTTTTCATCATGGCGGTTACATTTCCCCAGTACACCGGGGAACCCAGCACGATGCCGTCGGCGGCCAGCAGCTTTTCAGCCATGCTGTTCATGTCATCGTCATTGATGGTACACTGGTTACGGCCCAGGCACTTGTTGCAGGAAATACAAAATTTGATATTGTGGTCAGCTAGCTCCAGTAATTCAGTGGACGCGCCCTGTGCAGCGGCCTCATCGAGTACCGCCCGAAGAAGGACAGCGGTATTTTTGTTTTTTCTGTGGCTTCCGTTAATGGCAATGATTTTCATGTCTAATTCCTCCTAATCAGTTCAAGTAGTTAACCGGCTCATTCTAATCGAGTTCCGGCCCGACACCCAGTTTCATTTTACCGCGGAAATAAAGGCTGATCAGCGTGGGGTATTCTTCTTCCCAGGCTTTCCTGCCCATTTTCTTTAACGCCTGGAGACTGTATAGTTTGAAATTGTGGGGTAAAATACCGGCGCGGTCGGCACAGGGTGCCAGCCTGCGGCAGGGAAAATCACCGCACTGGTAACAGAATTCCACGCCTTTGGCCTGGGCGCAATCAAAGGTGGAACATCCGCCGGGTATGGGGGTAACTTTGCCGGAACAGGGGCGGCAACCCGGGCATCTGGCACGTTCCGGCGCAACTTTCATTTTTTCGGCCAGTTTTTTGTTAAATGCAGGGTCTTGTTCAGCCTGGTAGAGGGGACATGCGCTGCAAAGCAAACCACAGGGGGCGGAAAGATCTGGCACTGTTCCATCATCCTTTCTTTTTTAAATAGTCAGATAGTTAGATCAATTATAGCAAAGACTTGGCCTTTTTAGCAAAAAAAGACTGTGCCTTTATTGACAAGTGGTAGTCAAGGGGTGTGGACATGTTTGTAATATTGGTTTATGATGTAAATGTAAATGAGTGGTGAAGGTTTTAAAAAATCCGCTAGGAAATGGTGGAATTCTGCAGGATTAGATGACAGAGAATACTAGGTCATTATATAAGTGTTCAGACTGCTTACAGTATTCAAGCCGAAATAATGGGCATAAAGAAGGGCAAATATTTGCCTGTAAAATTTTTCCGTCGACACCCAATAGTGCAAAAACCCCCGGGGGGCGACGGAAAAAATGGCATGTTTTTTGATGTAATTTTAGCTAATGATAATAAAAATCATCACTATGTGCTTGTTAAATGCCTAATTTTGCTGATAAAATGGCACAAACAAAACAAAATATGCGAAAAATCGGGCCGTAGCCTACCTATAAGGAATTGAAACATCGGGAAGAACTGCTGCAGGCCGGCATGATATTCGGCCGTAGCCTACCTATAAGGAATTGAAACATACACCAATTTAGAATCAAAGCACACTCACAGTCCCAGGCCGTAGCCTACCTATAAGGAATTGAAACACTTTACCCCCAGCGGAAAGGCCGTTGCGATTGTATCGGCCGTAGCCTACCTATAAGGAATTGAAACATGCTTTATCAAAGATTTTGTTCCAATGCAGGCTCTGTGGCCGTAGCCTACCTATAAGGAATTGAAACATCTCCTCCTAGAGAACTAGTATGTAGGGGAGGGCTGGCCGTAGCCTACCTATAAGGAATTGAAACCTGCCCCCGATGCTAGACGTATGCGTGATTGGGGAGATGGCCGTAGCCTACCTATAAGGAATTGAAACTGACGAATATGTAGCCGGTTGGCAGATGGGAGGCAGAAGGCCGTAGCCTACCTATAAGGAATTGAAACATATATCTTCTCTGAAATCTTCGATCTCTTTCTTGGGGCCGTAGCCTACCTATAAGGAATTGAAACAACAAAGTTATACCTCCACGCCCTATGACGTTTTTTCCGGCCGTAGCCTACCTATAAGGAATTGAAACTCAACCTCCGCGCCCTGGTCAACTAAGTCCATGACTTCCGGCCGTAGCCTACCTATAAGGAATTGAAACTCCTGTAGACACTCATTTAATCACCGCCTTATTGATTGGCCGTAGCCTACCTATAAGGAATTGAAACAACGCTTCCCGCTCCCGCTGCGACAGACAGGATAGTGGCCGTAGCCTACCTATAAGGAATTGAAACGCCCAACGGAGAAAGGTGTTGGCTAACCGGGTGCAGAGGCCGTAGCCTACCTATAAGGAATTGAAACTTCCGGTGATGGTTCCTCCCGCGAAATTAACATTTCCAGGCCGTAGCCTACCTATAAGGAATTGAAACATCTGAACCTTTGAGCTCCTTCGGGAGCTTTTCTTTGGCCGTAGCCTACCTATAAGGAATTGAAACTAGCATCGGCTTCGCTTATATCCTGCAACCGCTCCGGCCGTAGCCTACCTATAAGGAATTGAAACCAATACTACATCCCATTCAGAACCACTAGGATTTGCTTCGGCCGTAGCCTACCTATAAGGAATTGAAACTCCAGTTGGCAACCAAGTGGGCGAAAGCGAAACATGGGCCGTAGCCTACCTATAAGGAATTGAAACTAAATTAATCGTGTTTTTTAAGTTCTTCCTTTTGTAACACATACCGGATAATGGCATATTAAGCTAGATTGCCAAAGAACATTGTTGTAAAAATTACGAGCAATAAGCTACTAGAAAAAGGACTACTGCATCTGTTTTTTGAAAGCAGTCAGTCCTTTTTAGTTTCGTCTGTCGAGGGTCATTTTTTGAAAAAAATTTTCCCTACAAATGATGTAAAGTATAAAATAATAAATCGGAAACAAAGGATTGTTAGGACAAATATGGAAATAGTATGGTGAATTACCTTATTATTGCCGTGGAGGTTACATTTTGCGACTCTGTCTGACGTTACAAGCAAAAAATAAAAACTTTGTTGTACCGATTCACTACAACCGCCTCATCCAGGGCGCCATTTACGAGAACATTTCCCCTGAACTTGCAGATTTTCTTCATAACAGCGGATATGTGCATAATGGCCGTAGTTTTAAATTTTTTACCTTTTCTCGGCTGCTGGGAACCTACCACCTGGACCGGGACAAGAAACAGATATCTTTTCCGGAAGGTGCCAGGCTTTATATTTCTTCGCCCATAAAGGAGTTTTGCACTTCTTTAATGGGTTGTATGCTGGGAGAAGGGGAAATACGCCTGGGGAAAGATATTGTTGAGGTTGCCGGCATTACAGCCGACAAGAGAGAAGTCTCTTTCGATACCGTAAACTTAAATCTAATCTCTCCGGTTGTAGTGTACAGTACCTTTGTTAAACCGGGCGGAGGAAAGTACACATGTTACTTTCAGCCAGGTGAAAAAGAATTTGTAGAGCAATTGGATAATAACCTGCGCAAAAAATACGAAGCTTTTCACGGCTATAAGGCCCCGGCTGAGAAGCTTGATGTGGAACAGCTTAACCGTCCCCGGATGAATATCACCATATATAAGCAAACCGTAATCAAAGGGTACTCCTGTCGCATGAAGCTTAGCGGCCCCAAAGAGCTTCTTCAGGTAGCTGTAGATGCCGGTCTGGGGGCTAAAAACTCGCAGGGATTTGGTTGTGTGGACTTGGAAAATAGAAAAGGAAACTAATGAAGGGAGGGATTTAACTGTTAATAGAGAGTCTAATCAGGCTGGGCAGGCCTATGGTGGAAGGGGGGATATCCCCGGGCGAAATATTGCGGCAGGTGTCTGATGTTGCTGCCGTAAACGCCAAGGGTTTCCTGGCCAATGTATTTGTAGTTGAAATTAACTTACTGGAAGCCGAGGTGAAAATTGAAGCGCTTCCCGTACAGGAATGGGGAGAATACCAGCTACAATCACCCGAAAGTAAAAAGGAAGTTTTCGTGCAGGATGTTGACCGTGCCATGGGAACACCATTTGTCATTCCGTCCGGTAACCCGTTAAAACCACAAGGACGCTATGGCATACCTTCCTATTTGGTGTATGATAAGCATTTCCAAGCTTTTACCAAAGAAGCGGAAGAAGTAAAAAAATATCTTTACGGGCGTTTAAATAGAACAATTGCAGTGGAATTAACAGAGGCTCAAATCGATGAAATCGCTAACAAGCTGCATGAAATTACCTCAAAGGTCTATAAAGAAACTAAGTTGCTCGGCCTGATTGTACTGGCTGTACTGGAAAAAGACGGTCCTTTTCAGTTACATGAGACCATGCCTTTAGGCGACAGCTCTCGCAGTTATTTAGGCCCAAGTGTTATGCACAAGGGCAAACATTTAGTGGCGGACCTGGAATTAGTCAAGGAAAGGTTCTGGGAAGCAAAGCTGGCCGAGGGGGCTGAGATGGGTGAACGGGAAGGCGGAGAGGTAGTATGTTATTTTTGCGGACACGAAGACAGGGTTGTTTCATCCTATTGTAAGGCCTGGCGCTGGTTCACTCCCACCTGGAAATGCCCTTTGCCTGTGTCAATGAAACCAGAAGAACTGGTAGAAACAATAGCACTTTGCCCGGCGTGCTACGGGGCCCTAACTTATGGAGCCAACCTTTTTAATAAGTTAACTAAACCTCTGGACTATTGGTTGACCAAAGAATTGTTTTCCCCGTCAGCATCGGCTGCAGGTAAAGAAATGTCCCGTAGAGGAAACCCCGAAAGTGTAGCAGGCTGCGCCTATGCCCTACCCATATTGGATAATTTTCTGGAGGACGAAGATGATCGATTGGGTTTTATAGACGGAGTTAGAACGATGTTAGGCAGAAAGCCACGGGGAAACAAAATGGACGTTCACTTAGGTGATCTTACCGGGTTTGAAATGTTCCTGCCGCAAGAGATGGATGCCGATGAATACCGACTTACCATCATGTATTATTCAGGAGATGCCGGACGGGGCGATATTCATTTGCGGGCCACTGTTGAGGACGTTATGCCGTCCGTGGCCAGGCAATTAAAGGAGATAACTGGTAATATAAGCGACTTTGCCGTGGATCTGGCTGCATCTCTGCAGTACGAAGTTTCAGAAAAGTATCAGGGGTTTCTGAAAAGGCGTTACAGTTCTCTACCATACCTGTTGACCACGGCTTACGGAGCTCCCTACACTTGGAAGATGCTGAGCACGGTCATGCACCGGGGGAATATTTCCCGCAGGCCATTCCTGTCAAATGTATCCGGGCGGATGAATGAATTATCTCGTAAGCTGCCCGACGGCTTTCATGAACTGCGGTCCGAGGTAGTATTTTACCTTTCCTTTTCGGAATTTTTAAAAAAATATAGCGATGCAGTAGCATTGGAAACTGGAAACGGGGGTTATGAGTGGATGAGAGACTGGAGGGAGTTTCAGGGTATGGTGGCCGAAGGGCCAATGAATGAAATTGTGATTAATGACCCGGAAGAACTGGGTTTTGCCGCCGGGCATCTGGTGCGTCTTTTTGCTCGCCAGTATTGGCATGCCAGTAACGGAAATGATTTTTTAAAACACCGTGTAATGACATTTGGTAGCAGTCTTACACCTGACGTGATCTGGAAAAGGGCACTTTCGCGCATGGATGAGTATGCCCGTAAGTTGAACATGAAGATTTCAGATGACCTCAGGCAGCGCTTTGCAGTAGTGTTAATGGAATACAGCCGTTTAAAGAATGAAACGCATAAGGAAAGAGATGCCTTTATGGCGGCTTTTTGGGCCGGTTATGCCCTTGCCAAATAAACATTTTAAGGGAGGCTTTTCTATTGAGTATAAACAGTGGTGAAATATTATTTGTAAAATGTGTCAAAGACGGAATACCTAACCGTGATCCGTTAAATGAAAGTGATGCCAGGCGTTTATTCGGTGAAGATGATGGACGTATTTCACTATCGGATGTAAGTATTAAGCGGGATGTAAGGGACTTTGTGCTGGCCAGGTATCCGGATGGGGGTAAGAATCAGCGCAATTTTGTCTTTTGTCGGCAGGAGCGTACAGAGGATGGAAAATTGTTGGGCAGACAAAAATTGGCTGAGGGTATTTTAGATATAGTTAAAAGGAAGGCTTCAAAAAACAAGCGTGATGACCTTATGGCCTCCACCTTTGATATGAGAGTTTTTGGAGCAGTTTATAGTGTAGGTAAAGAAAGCTTTAATCAAACTGGCCCGGTCCAGTTCGGGTGGGCTCACTCGCTGCACCCGGCAGAGACTAAGTATGTCCAGGGCACTGTGGTGATGCCCGGTAAAGACATTAAAGTGGATGATGCAGGTGAGCAGCAGGGGAACAAACAGGGCACCATCTGGACGACGTATACCCTTCCCTTTGCCGTTTTTGCCATGCCTGCCGTAGTAAATGCCAATATTGCCGAAGACACAGGTATGGATAAAGATGACGTAGACCTGTTACTAGAGGCCCTGTGGAAAGGTACTCAGCACCGTCAGGCGAGAGGGCGCGGAATGCAACAACCCCTTTTGATGATGCACGTGGAATATAAAGATCCCTTTTTCCGTATCGGGTACCTGGAAGATTTTGTCACTGTTAAGCCGGGGCGAGAGGCCTGGACGGGAGGAACCCCGCCAACAAACCTTTCCGAGGTGGAACTGGACGTCTCGGGGCTTGAAGAGATAATTGCTAAGAATAAGAAAAAGATAGCTCACGTGCGGTACTGGGTGCACCCGGGGCTTAAAATGTCAGGAAGCCTACCGGGGGAGCGAAATGAGCTGGATTAAAGGCATAAGGGCTAGATATTGAAAGCGGGGTGAAGCAGTGAAACTACTTGTGTTCGATCTAAAAGCAGAACTAGGCCATTTCCGCCGGCCTGACACCACCGGGACACATGCCACTTACCCATTCATAACCAGGACGGTGCTACAGGGTCTAATAGCTTCCATCCTAGGACTCGATCGCCTTACCGGAGAGAACTGGGCCGGGGTGGGGCTTCTTCATCCGGTCCAAACTTCCGCACAGGAAATGTCCATGCTGGGTAAAGGTTGGTTGGGGGAGGCCGCCAGTACTTTTAATCGGCCAACTTCCATAGAACTGGTGGTCAGACCCGGCTATAGAGTCTACTATACAGGTGACCACCTGGAAAAACTGTATGACATGCTTCGAAAAGGGCAAAGCCATTATCATACTTATATGGGCAGTGCTTACTGCCTAACATTTCCTAGGTTTGTCCATTACTTGGAAGCAGAAGAACTTAACCCGGAACCAGGTAATGAATTAAAATGTAAGACTGTTATCCCCAGCCATGCAATTGAAAATCTAATACCAACAGATGGATCTCAGTACGGCAGGGTAGGGGGTATGCACTATGAATATTTGGGTAACCGGCGCTTCCGTGGGACTGTCAATATAATCTATGAAACATCCGGTAAGCCTATTGTGTTTGAAGCAAAAGGCAGTAGCCTACAACAAAAGCCTTTTCGATTTTGCAGTATCGATGAGCAAGAGGTGGTCTGCCTGTGGTAACTCCTCTACAAGAGTGCATTGCAAGACCTGCAGATAATAGTGACTTGTACCCCCTGGTTGAACACCTGGAGGCTGTGGCTTTCGGGTGGGGCACACCCGGCGGGGAAAATGAAGAAGAATTGAGGTTCATTGCCGGACTGGTGCATGATGCCGGTAAGGCACATGCCGGCTGGCAAAAATATATCAACACCCCGGAGGATAAGCGGCGGAAGGGCCCGGCGCACTCCCCTGCAGGGGCCGCGTTATTTTGTTATTGTGGTGACTATTTGATGAAAAGGTGGAAGCCACGAGGAGCACAGTTAAAATTATGTCAGCTGCTCATCATGAGGCTGGCCAGAGATATATACGACCATCATGGAACCCTGGAAGACATTACTGACGAAGTTCCCTGGGCAAACACTCTGACCCCGGATTATTTTGACAACCTCGACATTGATGGACTGCTTGATTTTGTATCAAGCCATATTCCTGAGTGTAAACCCGATGTAACCCAGTTTAAGGACTGGCTTGAGGAATTTCCTTTAGCCTGGGAACGTTGGCATTATAACCTCCCTGGTTTTACCAGGCGCAAATTGGAGAAGGAAAGAAACAAGTATCCGGGCGCTGCAGGGGATGCCCTGCGCTCTACTACGGCGGGCCTAATTGCAGCAGACCGATATCATGCCGCAAACCTGCAGCCAGTCTTTTTGTCTACTGAAGATGCACGGCGGGCTCATGATAGTTTAGTCAGTCTCTGTAAATCCAAAAAGGAAGAAATGTTGCGTTCGGGGGGAGCATCGCCAAAATTAGTGGCCCTGCGGCAGTGGCTGCAGGACACGGTTTTTAGTAACTACGCCGGTAATAAAAACGAGCGATTCTTTAGTTTGTTACTGCCTACCGGTCTAGGAAAAACATTGACAGCATTAAGGCTGTCGCTTGCTGCCTGTGCCGAGGGGAAAGCACAAAAGATTATCTATGTTGCACCCTACCTTTCCATACTGTCTCAGGCTACCTCAGAAATCCGGGCTAGTACCGGGCTGGACGTAGTACAGCACCATCATCTCTCTATAATGGAGCAAAGCGTGCCGGAAAGTAGTTCAGAGGAAGCCTTTTATCTTGCTTTGGAGTCCTGGCAGGCAGCACCGGTAATAACAACAACATTTAATCAACTTTTCAGGGCCCTATTTCCCAGGCGTTCACAGCAGGCTATGCGGCTAAAAGGCCTAGAAAGAGCATTTGTAATAATTGATGAGCCTCAAATTATAGATGGGGCGGTCTGGAACTTATTCCTGCATATGCTTGCTGCAGCAGCTGAGGAATTTGACCTGCAGGTGGTGTTTACTACGGCCACCCTCCCACCTGCAGATTTTGGTCTTCCCCGGGAGTTGGTTGCCTTAGCCCCTAAATTTAAAATCCCTAACCGGTACCACGTAAACACCTTGCAAGAACCGCTGGATCAGGATGGGGTGGCTCAAATGGTGCTGGATAAAATCAGTAAAGTTAACTCAGTGGCCGTAGTTATGAACACCATCCGTGATGCTGCGCTGGTTTTTAAACAGGTTAAAGAAGTGGTACCCGAGGGTGTTTGCTGTTATTACCTTTCCGGTTGTATGACTCCTCTGCATAAGGCAAACAGGATAAAGGAGATTGCAGCCAGGCTTTATGACCGAAAGCCCGTGGTGGTGATATGCACCCAGGTTCTGGAAGCCGGGGTTGACCTTAGTTTTCGTGTCCTGATGCGGGCTCTGCCGGTTATGCCTTCCATTGCTCAGGCTGCAGGAAGGGCAAACAGACATGCTGAGGGAGAAAAGGCAGAGGTGATTGTATTTTTATTCCTCCGTGATGGTGAGAATAATACTCGTCAATATGTGTATCGGTCAGCCATATCCCGAGAAGAAACCGACCGGTGCATTTTAAGTCGTCCCTCATGGGATGAGCCGCTAACAACCGGGGTTGTCCAGGAATTCTATAGCAATAGCTTTGCGCGTAATACTCATACAGCGGTGCTGGATGGGCTTGTTGACGCAGCCTGCGGCAACTGGTCCGTTATTTCGGGAAAGAGCCCCTTTGGGGCAGACATCTCACAGATAAGTCTTTTTACGCCCTGGGGGGAAGATTACTTGGATGATGGAGTCCGACAGCAATTATACCGGTTTGCACCCGGCGGGATAGAAGAGCTTTATGAATCTTTTGTTGAAAGGAAACATTTGCAACTCGGATTTATAGACCGGAAACGTTTTATGACACTGCTGCAGTATTTTACGGTGCCGGTGAATGATAATATGGCGGTTGAATTAGCAGCATCCCTCGGTGATGCACCTATTCCCCGGCTAGCGG
Organism: Bacillota bacterium; assembly: GCA_009711705.1. Lineage (GTDB taxonomy): Bacteria > Bacillota > Desulfotomaculia > Desulfotomaculales > VENG01 > VENG01. Next base: position 3,931 of record VENG01000024.1, on the reverse strand, counting down.
ATCCAGGTAGCTACTCAGATGAGACAGGGCTTGCACACTTAAGTGGGAAGGCGAGTGAAGATTGTTCTGCCTGTTTCTTTTAGTTAATGCTGTATGACGGGAGGAGTTCCTTGTGCCGGATAATGAGATAAATGTAGGCGGTACCCTCATATGGTACTACTACGTTTGTAAGCGAGAAGTATGGCTTATGGGGCGGCAAATCACTGCTGACCAGGACGATACCAATGTGATCCTGGGTCGTTTTTTTGCCGAGCAGTCCTACGGCAGAGAGAAAAAAGAAATAGCTTTTGGCCATATGAAGTTTGATGTAGTGAGAAAAGACAGGCATGGACTGGTAGTGGCCGAAGTAAAGAAAAGCAGTAAGCATATCAAAAGTGCAAAAATGCAGCTGGCCTTTTACCTGTGGGAATTGTCTCAAAAAGGAATAAAAGCAAGGGGGGAACTTCTTTTCCCAAAGGAGAAAAGGCGGGAGCTGGTAGAGTTAACTGATGAGTTAATAGATAACTTATTAGAGGCCAAAAGGGATATTTTGAGAATCATTTATGATTCTATTCCCCCTGAAGCTGAAAAGAAACAGATATGCCGAAATTGTGCCTATGCTGAGTTTTGCTGGTCGTAAAGGGGGGACTTTTTTGAAAAAGACCATTTACATTTTTAATGACGGACAACTAAAGCGAAAAGGTAATACGCTGTATTTTGAATCGGAAGAACAAAAAAAGTATCTTCCAGTTGAAGATGTGGGAGAATTAATGGTTTTTGGGGAGGTCTCCCTGAATAAAAAATTCCTGGAGTTTGCCTCCCAGAAAGAAATTATCATTCATTATTTCAGTTATTACGGTTACTACATGGGTAGTTTTTATCCTCGTGAGCACCTAAATTCCGGGCATATGATTCTGAAGCAGGCTGAGCATTACCTGGATGAAGAAGAGCGTATCCGCATTGCCAGGCAGTTTGTCAGCGGCGCCGCCAGGAACATTCGGCAAGTACTGCGGTATTATAATAATCGCGTGGGAGGCATATCAGAAACCCTTAACAGGGTAGATGAAGTAATCATGTCTCTGGACGACTGCCATGATATCAGCCGGTTAATGGCTGCCGAGGGAAACATCAGAGACAGGTACTACAGGGTTTTTGACATAATTACCCGAAACCCCGATTTTCCCTTTGAAGAACGGTCCAGGCGTCCACCCAGAAACCATTTAAATACCCTGATAAGTTTCGGCAATAGCTTGATGTATACCATAGTGTTAAGCGAAATCTACAGAACCCACCTGGATCCACGCATAGGTTATTTGCACGCCACAAATTTCCGCAGATTTTCGCTGAACCTGGACCTTGCGGAAATATTCAAGCCCATTATTGTGGACAGGGTGATATTTAGCGTATTGGGCAAGAAAATGATAACTGTCAATGACTTTGAAGAAGAAGGCGAAGGCATAATGATGAAAGACCGCGCCCGGAAAACCTTTGTGCAGGAACTGGATGCAAAATTGAAGACAACTATTAAACATAAAGGAATCGGAAGGCCGGTCTCCTACAGGAGGATTATTCGCTTGGAGCTATATAAGTTGGAAAAACACTTGATCGGGGAAAAGTTTTATGAGCCATTCATAGCACAGTGGTAAAGAGCAAAGGTGGTAGACATGTTTGTAATTCTGGTATATGATGTAAATGTAAAAAGAGTGGTAAAGGTCTTAAAAACCTCCAGGAAATACTTGCATTGGGTGCAGAATTCTGTGCTAGAAGGTGAAATATCCAAAGCCAATTTCCATAAACTAAAGGCAGAACTCCGTAGTATCATCAATGACGAGGAAGATTCCGTGATTATATATGTGTTCAGATCCTTGCAGTATTCAAGTCGCGAAATAATGGGCATAGAGAAAGGTGGTCAGGATATTTTCCTGTAAAATTTTTCCGTCGCCCCCCAATGGTGCAAAAACCCCCGGGGGGCGACGGAAAAAACGGTATGTTTTTGAGTAAATTTTGGCTATAAATCATAGAAATCAGCATATATGCTTGTTTGATGCATGATTTTGCTGCAAAAATGGAAAAAGACAATTAAAACATGCGAAAAAATCGGGCTTGTAGCCTACCTATAAGGAATTGAAACCCGGACAGCTACAGTTATCATTGGTGGACTCGTACGCTTGTAGCCTACCTATAAGGAATTGAAACATCTCAAATTGGATTGGTTTCAAGTCGGCATTTAAAGCTTGTAGCCTACCTATAAGGAATTGAAACACTGCTTGCCCAAGGCTTGAAAATCGCGTCGTTATATGGCTTGTAGCCTACCTATAAGGAATTGAAACATCTCTGTAGTAGTCTCTGGTAATGGTCGGTCCAAAGCTTGTAGCCTACCTATAAGGAATTGAAACAAGAGAACTTGCCATTGACCACGCGCCCAACGGGTACGCTTGTAGCCTACCTATAAGGAATTGAAACTATAACTCACGGATTGTACTACCTTGACTTTGGGTAAGCTTGTAGCCTACCTATAAGGAATTGAAACACACCTGTGATACTAGGTTCAATGATAACTTCCTGCGCTTGTAGCCTACCTATAAGGAATTGAAACTATCAGGCACACCGTCTAATTTGACTGTAGATTCAGCGCTTGTAGCCTACCTATAAGGAATTGAAACAGGAGACGTGCCTAATGTGGGAAAAGATTTGTATTGAGCTTGTAGCCTACCTATAAGGAATTGAAACTCACCTACAATACCGACAATTTTGTTATACATATCCAGCTTGTAGCCTACCTATAAGGAATTGAAACATATGCGGGAGAGCATTGCAGCATGTTGGACTTAATACGCTTGTAGCCTACCTATAAGGAATTGAAACCAGCAGATTCATCATATACAGACCAATCAAAAGCAAAGCTTGTAGCCTACCTATAAGGAATTGAAACCCGGCCTACAACCAGGAACCACATACCAAGTTTCTGTGCTTGTAGCCTACCTATAAGGAATTGAAACACGTCACCATCCATGAATTGACATGGTCTTTCTGTGGCTTGTAGCCTACCTATAAGGAATTGAAACAACCAGTTGGCAAGGTGGAAGTGAATAGAGTTTTGTAGCTTGTAGCCTACCTATAAGGAATTGAAACATGAAAGTCCAGGGCCTGGCCCAATATAGCATTGTGCCGCTTGTAGCCTACCTATAAGGAATTGAAACTCTTGATGGTGCAGAGTATAAGGATTGCGGCAATGTAAGCTTGTAGCCTACCTATAAGGAATTGAAACTTCCAACAACTCTTTTATTAGTTTTCACGTCACAACGCTTGTAGCCTACCTATAAGGAATTGAAACGTAAATCTAAAACCTCTTGTTTAATTTCCATAAATTGCTTGTAGCCTACCTATAAGGAATTGAAACTCAGGGTAGGTACAGATGTTGCCCAGGAGGGGTACAAGCTTGTAGCCTACCTATAAGGAATTGAAACAACTCAGCGACATTGAGTTAATGCAGTTCACGGGCGCTTGTAGCCTACCTATAAGGAATTGAAACAAGAGGGAGGCGAACCCCGTGGGGTAAAGCGGTGTAAGCTTGTAGCCTACCTATAAGGAATTGAAACTCCCCCCTCACCACCTGATCCCTAGTCACCTTCAACGCTTGTAGCCTACCTATAAGGAATTGAAACAAATACATCCTTTCTAATTTCAGCATAACGCTTCCAAGCTTGTAGCCTACCTATAAGGAATTGAAACTTTCCTTGTTTCTTGTCTTTAACTGTTTTACTTCCGCTTGTAGCCTACCTATAAGGAATTGAAACACATTTGCAGCATACTTAGCGGACCTGCTGTGATTTTGCAAATTAAAACGGCATCCGTTTTTCACAAACAACCGGCATAGAATGTCTGCCAACCATGATAATCTTGCACATAAATCCGGTAATTGATAATAGCCATTTGCACAATAGCACATTCT